>CANCJF010000039.1 GCA_947378245.1 Bacteroidota bacterium | reverse complement strand
ACAATCATTTATAATTCACTTTTAAAACTAAATACTATGAAACTTTTAACGATGACATTTTTACTTTTTACAAGTTTTTGTTTACTTGGACAAACCGATAAGTTAGAATCAGTTAGTATTCGAGACACAAAAAAAATAAAGGCTATCCTCCAAATTTTCAAAGAAAAAAGGATGCAAGACTCTATCGCAAAAGCAGAAAAAGAAAGAGCGTTAGAACTGGAACAAAACCCATATCATTTTTACTATTACGATGAAACTGCATATGATGAAAATGGTAATTTAAAATACACTTCCGAAGATCACATTGATTATAAGATCAATCCAACCAAAGTTGACTTCGATTTTTTTAAATCTTGGGGAGTTAATGTTTCCGCCATAGATACACTAGGAACTTTTATCCCAATGAATTTTGCGTTACTCGATACGTTGTATTTAATAAACAATGTAAAGTTCAATAATCATTTAAAATTGGATACTTTGTGCCAAGATGAATTTCTTGAAGACTTCGCTAAGGCATATGTCTACTATTCCAAAAAAAGTTTGATGATGCGACACTTAAACTATATATGTGATGATCTGATTTTAAAAAACATAGTTGTTGGTATTTCTGAAAACAAAAAACTAAAAAAAGATCTAGGAAGTAAGCGTTTGAGAAATCTTCAAATTTGTGTCTTTACCCATAAAAATAGTCAAAGTATTAATGTTGTTATTTTGGTAAAAAAGAGATTCCGACACAATTATTACTATCTATAATACTGTTTTAATTTTAATTAAAATTTATTTTGAGTGATAATGTCACATTTGAAATAAATCATTCCTTATATATATGTAACACTTAATCTAAAAGAATATGGAAAGTTGGAAAAAAAATGTCGAAAATTTACATGCCGAAAATGGAATATTTTTGGTTTCGGATTGGAATCATCAATTGTTTTTATGGTTTTCTGCTTGGAGAAAAGAAATTGAAAAAGAGCAATTGCATATTAAATTTGACAGAAAAGTCGATTGCTATGTTTTTAAAATCTCAAAATCAATTCATAAACCATTCATTATTAATTTATATTTTGAAGTAGTCGATAATCAACTTGCTTTGAAACTAAATTACACACGACGATTCCTACTTGAAAAACACATTTACAACATCTTTAATCCTTCCTCTAATTTAACAGAATTAGATGACTACGAAATAGTAGATGAAATACTATTCAATTACCAAGAACCAATCCTTGAATGTGATTTTGTACTAAATTATCTCACGATTTTACTAAGGAATTATTTAAAAGAGTTAGGTACTTTTGAATAATATTTAACTCGTTTATTATCAAATATTTTTTCATTAATTAATTTAAAATCTATACTATTATGTCAATACACACAAAATTTTTAGCAGGTAAAAACGGAATTGTTTTTATAGGATTAAATGCAACTGAAGAAGCGGTAAATATCGGTTCCGTTTTTTGTACGCGCGTTCATTTTTGGAAAATACTTAAGGATGCTGGGTTAATAAGTGAATGTACGCGTACAGAAAACACCTATCCATTCGAACACATGGCCAGTGAAGTTTTTATTTCCGGAAACTTATCTGCACACCCGGATGGTTTGGGATTTACAGACATGATTGATGATAATACAATAACAAGTAAAAATTCGAATTCTGTGAAGGTAGAATCATCGCACTTGGAAAGTTTGAAAGACCGCTTGAAAAATGCTGAACCAGATAAGATTGTGTTAATGGGGAAACGTGTTACCGATGAATTTTTAAAAATGGACGAAACCTTAAAGGAAATATGGAAGTCTAGAAAAAATGAAGGGGATGATAAAGCATACGACTATTTAGGTGAAACAAATTTCTTAGGACGAACAATGAAAGTATACGTCGTTCCTTTTCCTGAGACTTCTCCGGTTTCTAATAAGCACTTGTATTATGAGATTATTTTAAAGAAATAAAAAACACAAACTCCACTCGAATTGTTTTTAGTGGAGTTTAATTTTATTTACCCTTCACATGCCTATCCTTTGTACTATGGAGATTTAAATTATACCAATTTGACGAAATAACAAAAATCACAATTTTATGTTTCTACAACTACCTCGTTTTATCGTGGGGTTTGGAAAAAGTTAGAAATGCAAGTTAGAAATTGGGCGGTTGAATATGATAGCTTGTATGTGGTTACAGGACCAATCTTTGATTATGTTATGCCAACCAACGGACCTCATCGTGTTGCGCTGACAAAAACCTATTATAAAGTGTTACTCCAAAAACGTAAAGGAAATTGAGAGGCATTGGTTTTATCCTACCGAATTCGAATACCAAAGTTAATTTTAAAGATTATGCAACTAATATTGATAAGGTAGAAGAAATTACTGGGATTGACTTCTTTTGGAGGTTGGAGGATCAAATTGAAAAAGTAATAGAATCAAACAAATTTGTTACTAACTACTAGTTTGCTTGATTCTTCTTAAAATTCTCTGCTTGGTCAAATATCTCAAGGTAAACTTCATCACGTTCAACTGGTGGATAACCAAATTCATCTAATAAAAGAATTAATCCAACTTTTAATGCTGATTTAATATCATCTCGTTTGTTCCAGTCGGGGAATTTTGCTTGGCTTTCAACTAATTCTTTGACTGATTTGGCTAGTTCAATCATTTTATCGTCAGGATAGTTGAAATCATATTTAATGCATAATTCTTTTAAAATATCGTAAAACGCTTTCTCTTCAAAGCCAATACCTAATTCGTCTCCTGCTGAAAATTCTTTGTGTACTTCCCAAATCATATCGGTTAACGCATTTGCCATCTCTTCATACACTTCACTTCGGAATACATCATTTTCATCGCGTTCATTGTAACGATTTACCAATGCTTGCATTTTCTTTGTGAAATCAATTCCTTTTGTTTTATTCACCTTTTTGATTTCACCAATTACTTTGGCTAATAATTGTTGGAGTAACTTGATTTTTGTATTCGGTAACTTTATCTTATTGATTTTATCGATATAGTCTTTTTCAAAAATGTCTTGTTCTGTTTCTTCTTCGTTGCCTAACTTGAAAATTTCCTCTACACCATCACTTTCTAAGGCTTCTTTTATCATTTCTCGAACCCTTGCGTTCATTTGTGCTGTATCTGGTGCGTTTCCTTTTGTCAGTTTAAATATGATGGAACGGATAGCCAAATAGAAATGGGTGTAATCTCTTTCTTTCTGTGTTAATTTTTCACTTCCTGCACAAATATCATAGGCTGCTTTTAAGCGCTTCACCAAGCCCATAAATCGAGTTTCTATATCTTTTGTTTTTTGAACAAATTCTGCTCCTAGATTTAATGTGTTTAATTGCTCGATAGGACTCCCTTTAAAATATTTTGAAGTATCAAATGTGTGCATCAATTTTGAAATTAAATCGAGTTGGTCTTTTACAACTACTAATGATTGATCGATGTCCTCAAAATTATCTTCGTCTCCTTTGTTGTATTTAGCAAGTGCTAAATTCATTTGTTTTTTAATACCAATATAATCGATAACTAATCCTTTGTTTTTACCTTCAAACTTTCTGTTAACCCTTGAAATTGTTTGGATTAAATTGTGTTGTTGAATAGGTTTATCGATATAAATGCTATCCAAAAATGGAACATCGAACCCTGTCAACCACATATCAACCACGATGGCTATTTTAAAGTTGGATTTTGGATTTTTGAATTGTCTATCGAGTTCTTTTCTATCATCAGAGGTACCCAACGTATCCCAAAGTTCTTTAGGGTCGTCTTTTCCTCTTGTCATCACCATCTTCACACGCTGGATTGGTTTCAACTCTCGCTTGTCCTTCTCCGAAAGTTCAACACCTTCCTCGGCTTCTCTGATTTCAGCCCATTCAGGACGTAACTCGATAATATTTTTATATAACGCATAGGCAATTTCTCGACTACTACTTACAAACAAGGCTTTCCCTTTTACAGTAGCACCTTCCTCAATTCTTTGCTCGTAATGTAAGATAAAATCTTCTGCTACTGTTTTTAGACGTTTTGGATCACCCAATATGGAGTACATACTCGCCGTTTCTTGTTTGCTTTTATCAATCTGATAATCATTCGTTCCAAGCTTTGCGGATTCCTCGTAATATTTCTCTATTTTTTCTAATTCACTATTTTTCAAAGCCACTTTCGCTGCTCTACCTTCATAAACAATTCTAACCGTAATTTCATCGTTTACAGATTCTGTCATTGTATATGCATCTACCACTTTTCCAAATACATCTAAAGTAGCATCAATTGGAGTACCTGTAAAACCAACAAATGTTGCGTTTGGTAAGGAATCATGCAAATACTTCGCAAAACCATAGGTTTTTGTTACTCCCTTTTCGGTAATTCTTAGTTTTTGATCTAAATTGGTTTGACTACGATGTGCTTCGTCTGAAATACAAATCACATTAGACCTATCAGATAATAATCTTGTGTCCTCTGTAAATTTGTGAATCGTTGTTAAAAATACACCTCCACTTTGACGACCTTGTATCAACTCTCTCAGATTCGCTCTACTTTCAACACTTATTACCGTATTGTCTCCAATGAAATTTTTAGCATTTGTGAATTGACCTGAAAGTTGATCGTCTAAATCTGTCCTGTCGGTAATTAATACAATTGTTGGACTTCGAAAATGCTCGCTTCTCATTAACAAACGAGTCAAGTAAAGCATGGTATAACTTTTTCCACAGCCCGTAGCACCAAAATATGTACCTCCTTTTCCATCACCTTTTGGCTTTTGTGCTTGTTTTATATTTTCAAACAAGGCTTTTGCGGCATAATATTGAGGGTAGCGACAAACGATTTTTTCATTCTTTTTAGAACTATCTGGAATGTAAATAAAATTGCGAATAATGTCTCGCAATCGGTTTTTATTTAATAATCCTTCCACTAAGGTGAACATGGAATCAATTCCATCTACCTCTTTTGCTAATCCTGCTACTCTGCGCCAAGCATAGAAAAATTCATACGGTGCGAAAAATGAACCTGCTTTGTTGTTTATCCCATCGCTTATCACACAAAATGCATTGTATTTGAAAAGTTCAGGAATGTCTCTTGAATATCTATTTGTTAACTGTTTGTATGCTTCATGAATTGTGGCTTCTTCTCGAATTGCACTTTTAAATTCAAAAACTACTAGTGGTAAGCCATTGATGTAAATGATACCGTCTGGTATGCGTTTTTCTGTACCTTGAATTTCAAGTTGATTAACAAACTTATAAATATTATTATCTTTTCCATAAGGAACCTCTGGATCTGCAAAAACTTTTTGTAATTGGTTTTCTTCTGGTTGTTTATGGTTTCCTAAACCTGAATAATCAATTAGTTGTATGTAAATATCTTTTTGAGAACGGTCTTCTCTTTTTAGAATAAAACCGTCCGAAAGCATGTTCATGAACGTTTTATTACTTTCATATAAATCAGTTGATGAAAGGGATTTTAATTGTAGAATGATTGACTTACATTCATTCAGTGTAATATCCTCAAATTGATATTGCTTCAATAAAAAGTTTTGTAAATCTTCTTCTATCAATACTTCCTCTGGAGACCTTGTAATAGCTCCCCCAAAATGATGATTAAAGCCTTCTTTGGCTACTAATTCAATGAATGCTTTTTCTAATTTTTCTTCTGTAAATTTCATTCTTTGGTTTCAATTTTTATTGTCCAAGAAATTGCTTTCAATCGTTCTTGAATCATTTTTAATGTTTCGAGAACAGCTTCATTTTTTGGCAATTTACCATAAACTAAATTACTAAACTCATTGTTGTAAGTCTCCTTCAATTCTTCCCATACATTTTCAGTATCGTTGAATATAAGTGCATCTTTAGGGTGTTTTTCTAACCAACTATTATTCGTTTTGAAACTTGCTACATCATCTTGCGCGACTAACAATAACATTTTATTAAATTCCGTAGAATTGAAAAAAATCTTCACTTCGGTTTCTTTTAATAGTTGGTGAAGGTCGTATGTATGACGAATTTTATTGTGAAGATCTTCTAATGGATGTTCTCCATACGAAAATCGGACAAGACTCATTATTTTCTCGCAAATTGTTCTGTTTACATGTAATACTTGAACTTCAAACGGAAGCATTCCATATTCTTTAGCTAAATCAATTTGATTTGCTCCTTGCATCATTTCAAAGATGTATGATGAAATTTGTTGCTTGTGATAAGGTTCGTATCTACCTAACCAAGTTGCTTCTACAATAATTACATCCCTCACTTGACCAAAAACACCTGTGGTTATTTTCGGATATTGATATGCAATTTTGCGAATCATCCCTAATTTGGTGGTGATTTTATTTATTTCAATTTCTTCTAACTGTTGAGAAACAACTTCTGTAATCTTTTTTAACTTACTCTTTAGTTTGCTACCAGAATCAGACTCATTTTGTAACACCACTAAATCGATGTCTTCCGAAAAACGTTCTATGATACCGTAACATTTTGACAACGCTGTACCTCCTTTAAAAACAACTTCATTACCAATTTCATTGTGAAAAATAGTGTGTAATGCAAATGTTATCCAATAATCTTTTTCAATGTATATTGGAAGCATATTCAGTTTTTGAGCAGCAAACTCAATGGATTGCCTAAAGAGGGTGCGATTTTCATGTAACCTCATACAATGTTCCATTTTTCGGTGGAAGAAATTACTTTATCTACTCCTGATAAGTTGTACTTCGTAATTGGATTCAGTGATTTTTGTAATGTAACCGTCATTGATTCTTTGCCTAATTCATCCAGCAGTGCGCCTATTAACGCTTTGGTGGAAGGTGGGTATTTTTGAGCCAATCGTACGAAAGTAGTAATGTCTTTATCTGTCATGTCTTTTAGGATGGATAAAAAACGTGTACACGCAAACGTTATTGAAGCATCTGGTATTTTTTTGATGTAGCGAATGGCATCTAACAATTGCAAGAAAGAAACATTCTCTTTCGTGATTGTATTCTTTTGCTTGATAAAGGAAATGGTGTAACGTTCTCTTTTAAATTTAGAGCGCACTACATTTTTCCCTATTTGTATCGTGTTACTTACTTGTGTTGTAAGTCCTAACCGATTATAAATACTGTACCCCGTTAAATAGCCAATTGTTTTCCCATCTTCTTCCAATAAATCTTTTACAACTTGGTATTGATTAGGTTCTAAAGCACCAAAAACAGTGTTTTCAGGTTTGTAAAATTTACCTTTACTCAATTTAGCTATTTTACCCGCAACAGCCATTCTATTCAATGCTTTTATAATTGCTTCTTTGTTGTTCACCTCATTGGTAAAGTCTGCATAGGTGAAAATATACCCTTTGGGTAGTCTGTCGATTGTATATGTTATATAATCAGTTGTTTTCATTTTTATATCCTTGAAGCAAATATAGTAAAATGTCCAGTTTATTTTAATAAAAACTGGACAAAATTAAAAGGCATTAAAGAAGTGACTAGTTAACGCGTAGTAACCATACGTCTGAATAGCTATTCAGACGTATGGTTACTACTAATAGTTGCTCAAAAACAAGGCAAAAAAATACTCACCGATTACAAAAAAGCGAGTTAGGTGCTATTTACCAAATTCTTTGAAAATTTGGTTTGCAGGGTTATTTTTGTCCAGTTTATTGCGTTAAAAACTGGACAAATTATAAGTTTTTAATTTTTAAAATCAAGATAAAATCAACGAAACTTCTTGCATGTAAATCTTTCTATAAGATGTTGATTTTCTTACTTTATCATCTTTAATAATTCCTATTTTTTCATTCAGCCCAATGTCTTCAGTATTTTCATCTTCAAAGTCTTCTTCAGATTTTAATTCACTTGGATAAACAATGTATGCAGGAATCAACTGATTTTCTGGGACTTTTAGGATATCATATATTTTATTTAGTCGAGCATACCCAGAAATTTGTCGGGCATCATCCATCGAAGGATTACCACTTTTGTATCGAGGTTTGTATTTTGCATCAACAACTGCTTTAAAATCTCCTTCATTTATGATAAAATCTAATTCTTGAGAATTGGTCTTTAAATGGTATTGTACGCTTTGATAACCTGTAAATTTTTCTTTTAATTTTTTGAAAACATACAATTCAAACAACTTACTCATATCTATCCAATGTGGTGGATATGCTTTATTCACTTCCGATGTTTTGGTTAAATTATGATCAAGCAATTTAAGAATTTGATTTCCAAGTTGAATTGCTGTATTGTATTCTCTATAAAGAGGGTTATTTTCTTTTTGTTTGAATTGGTAAAACTTTTCGTCAGAAACTGTTTGAAAACCACCTAAACAATACGATAAAGGTTCTAAAAGTGTATTCTTTAATCCTTCTTCTTGAAAATTATGCAATAGTGTACTAACATACTTCAGCACATATTTCAAAAAACGATTAGCTGCTGAATCAACCCCAAATTCTTGATAGGAACAAACTGTATTTGTTAACCGATTACGCACAACATTTTCTCGAATTTGTTGTGAAACTATAATCTTTCCTTTGATACGTGACTCTAAGTTTTCCCTAACTCGATAATACTCTTTTTTTAACCCTTTTCTGACAATTGAACGAACGGTCATTAGGAACTGGGCAACTAAAAAGGGTGTTAATGCAACTTCGTAATTTCCTTCTACTGTTATCCAATCTTCATTAAAATGAATTTCCATTAACCCTACTAAATGATTCAAGTTTTCAGGTTCTTTTAATGCCTCAATAAGTATTTTAATATGATTTAGTTTTTTATTCTCATCATTTAATTTTGGTTCAATTAAAACTGGTTTATCCCACGGACGTAGCCATCCTAAACCAATATAATAAGAACTTTCAATGTAAACTTGATCCTCTAAAATGGATACAGAAAGACAAGGACGATTGAAATCTCCGTTAAAATAAATGGATGATTGAGCAAATCTATTTTCTAAAATAAAGTTCTCCGAATATGCTTCATTTAGACACTTTAGATGCTCTGATTTATCTTTATAAAATTGAAAATGTTCAGTTATTTTTAACATGACAATTTTTCGATTTCAGTCAATGCACTTTGTTTCAAAATACCATCTTTTACATACTCTTTTAAGATAGGTTTAATTTCATATCTCAATCGAATATCCATTGTACCACCATCTTCGTCTTTTTTAATAAAGTAAGAGTGACCTAATTGGACTTCTTCAGGTTTAAATTCTTCTGACAAATGTTCTGAATGAGTACCATCGTCATTTTTAAATAATACACGGACCTTATCAAATAACCCACTATCAAATGAAACATTGTCATCGTTTGATAAATCTTCGGGTAAAACATCTACAAAAGCAAAACGTCTTCGAATAGCATAATCTATCTGAGAAACACTTCTATCTGCGGTATTCATCGTACCAATAATATATAAATTTTCAGGAACTTGAATCTCATGATTACCATCAATTGCGTACATACCACTGATTTTTTCACCTCTATATTCTAAAGCATAGATTAATTCACCTAAAACAGAAGATAAGTTTGCCCTATTTATTTCATCAATAATTAAAACATATTTTTTTGCATCTATTTTTTCAATCTCACATTGTGCATTTACTTCTTTAGTGAACAGCAATTTGTTTGTTTCTAAATATGTTCTAAAACTATCCAAGACCTTGATATAATAAGTCGCGTGCCAATTTGCTAAACCTGAAAGATTTAAATTCTTTTTAATATCTTGTCTAGTTTTATTTTCATCTAAATAGGCCTGAACCAAATCATCAAATAACATTCGATTTCCTAATTTTGTCCAGCCTTTTTTCCCTTTATAACGAAAAGCATTTTGTTCTACTCCTGTTATATCAACTTTTTCTGTAATAGGCATTCTTAAATTCGTTATAATTTCACTCTGAATTTCTTTGACGAAATTATCAAAGTTCATATAAACCCAATTTTCCTTTGAAATAGTTCCTATATCTTTTTTACTATCAATAATATTTTGCTTTGCTAGTTCAATGATATTACCAAATATTTTATTTTCAGGCTCATATAGTAAGCCATCACCTTTTTCATTTGGTTGAATTACAATTCCTCGAATAAAATCTTCATAAGTATAAGAAGGATGAAATTGAACAAGTTGAATCTGATCTAAATCATACTCTAAGTCGTTTCTATCAGTCTTAACTATTGCATTCGCCAATTCTTTCGCCAATTTTGTTTTACCCGTTCCTGGAGGTCCTTGAAGGATAATTTGCTTTTTGTATTCTAATAATTCTATGTATTCTTGCATAATTAATTCTTTTAAAACAGCTGATTTCTTATTATTTACATTGTTAATTAAATGATATAAAAGAGCTCTAGCTCCAAAATGAGGACTTAAAGAAACACGAAGTCTATCAGTATGTTTGTTACCATCCCATCTAAAAACTAAAGGCATCAAATAATTATCAAAATTAGGTTTGTCTTCAATGATTGCTTTTATAAGTAAAATTATATCATGCCAATGATTATTATTTTCAAAATTTCTATAATACTGATTTGATCTACCTTGTTTTGATATTAATTGTATCGCACCATTTCCAGCGTTATTTGCTAATTTTAATAGTTCATTTTTAAACTCATCATCTTTAGTAATATCATTGATGATTAAATCATTAATATCTGTTTCTCCTGATGATTGTGGCCATTTATGTATGTCAATATCTAACCAATACACTTTGTTCCCAAAAAACTTTTCAATGTGTTCAGGATTTTTGACGGCTGGGGCTTTTGAAATTTCTTTGTAATATAATTTTTTAGTTGTAAACTTTGTACCATTAAAGTCATAAGTTACTATAACAACCTTTTGAAGATTATCTCGTTCAAAATCTGAAGTAACATCTTCTATTTCAATATTAATTGAATTGAAATATTGGATTAAATCTTTAAAATTATTCATTTAGTGTCTTTTTTATTTTAACCACCTACCTAATTCCCTAACTCCATCAGACAATTCCTTCAAAATCTCAGTTGCTACCGTCGCTTCAATTATTTTCTCCCCAGTAATCTCCACCAATTTCCCTTTCAACAACTGAAACCAAGTTTTCTTACCTAAATTAAAATGGTTTTTTAAGGATTCTATTTCATCGAACAAAATTTCTTGTCCTAAATCTTGTTTTTTGAGATGCTCAATGATTTGATTGAGTTTATTGTGTAATTCGGTTTCTTCTTGTACTGAAAAGGTATCTTCCGATTTTGGAATAAAGGTGTAATTTTCATTGATTACATCCATTTCTTGTTCCATTAAAAAAATACCGAGGTTTCTACATTCATCATACCCACAATTTGTTTTAGCACATGTTTGTTGATGGTTCTTTATATCTGTTTTCGTTTCTTGTATTAGCACTTTTAAAAAATCTAATTGGTCTCGCTCTCGTTTAAAACTAAACAGTTTTGTTTCAATTCGGTCTTTTAGATTTTCAAAGGTATTATGATCTCCCGAGTGATATAACTCGTAATGAAAATGTTTGGCTTGGGATTCGGGGATGGTCATAATCTAGTCTTCGATGGTGAATTAAACCAAGTTGTAAAGGCCGTTTTTACTAATTCAACAGTATCATGAATTTCTAAATATTGCATCTTAGTAACATTAAAATAACGGTAATCATTCCTCAGAAGGCAAAATGCTCGTAAATAGAAATCAACATTATTTTTGTCAGTATCAGAATTATTTTTGTCAGATTTAATTGAAATTTCTTTTTCTATATCAATTAGTTGTAACGGAATAATAAATCTATTTGTATATTTTTCATGTTTATTTTTATAACCAATTTTATAAATAGCTAACGTTGAATTTAACATAGAAATATCGTCTGATTGTAAATCTTTATTATGAAAGATATTCATAATGTCTAATCGCAATTTATCACTTTCTTGTAAAAACGCTAAAATACTTTTAACCAAAAATTGTCCATCTATTTCTTTAATATCAGGATAGAAATCAACATGAAATGGAAATTCAAAAACATTTAATTTATTAGTTTTTAAAGGAATTGATAATCTTTTTTGCTTATAAATATTTTCACCTTCAACAAAATAAGTATTACTAATTGAGATTAAATTTGATGGGGAAAAAATAATATTTTCCTCTTCATTCTCAATTGAATAATACTTTTTAGTATCTCCTTTAACATTAGTATTAATTATTATTGAAATTTCATCTAGCAAATCTTTAGAAGGCAATTCTATTTTCTCTAATGCCTCAATCGGAATTAAAAACTCAGAATATTTATCTTCTTTAACATTGAAAGATTTAACTTTTACTAATTTGGTGCAGTATAGTCTTTTTTGTTTCCCTGTGTGAGTATCGATTAAAGGTTCTTTTTGATTAACAGAAGAATATCCTATAAGTATAAAAACAGGTGAGCAAAATGTAAGTAGTGAAGAAATGTTATTGGTTGTTTTATCTTTTTCAACATCTAAATAAGTTTTTCTTTTTTGTAATTCTAAATGATTAGTTTTTAATACTAAATTATCACCGAATGAAAATTTTGGATTTTCTAAATCATGAACATTTGTATCTTCATCAATACATATCAATTCTTTTTCATAAAACCATTGTTCTTCTATTTTAAATGATTTACTTGAAAACCAAATACATTTGTATTGAAATTCTCCTTTTGAATTTTTATTGACACCAGTTGCTTCATCAATTATTTCTGTTTTAATTTTTAAAATTTCAGATACAATCATTAGTGGTGTCACAAAATTTGGTTCACCCGCAAGTAAAATTTCTTGATATTGTTCTACTGATTTTAAATGGTTGGATTTAATGGTGACAATTGCTCCTATTTTATATTTTCCAAAATTCTCTATTATACTCATAAATTATTTGTTAGTATTAACCACCTTAAAGCTAATAAATTAATCTTATTTTTACAATGTCCTGCAAACCGACAGATGAATACGTTTGGCTAGAACCATTGGTGGTTATGTTTTGAACTTAGCCATATACCTGAAAAGGGAAAAAGATTGTTTATTACGGTGTTTATCCATCCTTCTATTAGAGAAGATGTGTAGTCTGTAATGATAAGTATAAAGATAAACAGAATCTTTGAGCCTATCAAGGTTATTAGTGAATGTTTCATATCCTTATATATATTGAAATTTAAGTGACTCAAGAATTTGAGTGCCGGTTCGATCGAAAGATGTTTATGTATTCACTAAAATCGTTACTTAAGGTTTGCAGGATTTTTTATAAAACAATGGAGACACCTGAGTGGTACAAAATAAAAGGATATTATCATATTTCACCTCAATTAAGTGGTGATAAAAATTCTATTTCTATTAATGTAAGTAAGATAAAAAATGAAAATTATGTTGGGAATTATGCCTTTTTCCCACTTCTACATGTTAATATTAAAGAAAGAAAATACAAAAAACATCCTCAGAATCCAAAAATAAGAAGTCATAGTTTAGTTGAAGATGATAAAGTTAAGAAGACGACAAAAATAAGACCTTTACATTATGCAAATCATACAGATGCTCTTATCTACTCGTATTATGCTCATATTTTAAACATTGAATATGAAAACACTTTACTCAATGAACCTGGTTTATCTGATTGTATAACAGCATATAGAAAAATACCTATTGAACAAACTGATAAAAATAAAGGAACAATTCATTTTGCACACGAAGCTTTTAGTGAAATTAAAAAAAGAGCAAATGAAAATGGAGATTGTTCAGTTTTGGCTTTTGATATTAAAAGTTTTTTTTCTTCGCTAAACCATACTTATTTGAAAGAGAAATGGGAGAATTTATTAGGAGTTAGAACGCTTCCAAAATCTCATTTAAATGTATTTAATTCTGCAACAAATTTCTCTTTAATTTATAAAGATGATTTAAGGAGGTTTAATAAGATACAGGGTAGAAAATCAGAGTTTGATGAAAAAAAACTGTCTTCTATTCGTAATAAAGAAGGTTTTAAAGCTTTTTTTTCGTCTCCAAAAGAATTTAAAAATACTATTAAATGCGGGAAACTTAGAGTATATAAAAATAATTTCAAAGATAAAAACACAGGTGAAGTTATAGGTATTCCTCAAGGTTTGCCTATAAGTGCAATTTTAGCGAATCTATATTTATTAGACTTTGATAAAGCGATTCTAAATAATTTGGTAAAAACAGAAAAATGTTATTATCGAAGATATTCTGATGATATTGTAATTATTGGTGATACTGATAAAATGAAATTAATTGAAGATTTCGTAATGCAGGAAATGGAAAAGTGTTTCGTTCAAATCAGTAAAGAGAAAACTGAAAAATTCATCTTTAAAAAAATTGAAGAAAAGGTTGTTTCACACAAAATCGTAAATGAAGAACTAATACCAAATTTACCTTTCATTTATCTAGGGTTCGAGTTTTACGGTCACAAAACGCTAATAAAGTCAGCAAATCTTTCAAAATTCTATCGAAGAATGATATATTCTATAAAAAAGAAATGCAATAGAGCAAAGAAATTAGCAGAAAAAAATGGAAATAAACCAATTATCTACAAAAGACAATTATATAAAATTTATCGAAATATTAATCTTGACAAGTCTAAGTCTACTAGAAAATTTAATTCATTTGAAAAACTAGAAACAGGAGAATATCGAATTATATCTAATATAAAAAACAAGCCATTTCAAGGAAATTATTTCAGCTATGCCAAACGTTCAGCAGAAATAATGAACGAACCTGCAATATTAAAACAAATTGAAGGTGAAAAAAGAGTATTTAATCAAGCAATACAAAAGCACCTTAATAATTAACCAAGATTTATTTACTCAGTACGTTTTCAATTTTCGTCATTTTCGTCAATAACAAATCCTTTAATTCCTTTAGTTTTTGATTTTGAAAATCAATATTTTTTTTCAATAAAAAAATAGGTGTTATTCTATTTTCAAATATATTTAAATCGAAATTTGGAATTAATATTCTTATTTGTTTTATATCAGTTTGAGTTAACAAAGCCTGAACTCCACCTTTATTCAATTCGTCATAATTCAATTCTTTTAAAATAAAATATGGATAGTATAAATATTTTGGTGTAAATACCAAGGTGTTATCAGTAGGCCACGATTTATTATATTCAATGAAAACTTTACCATGTGTACCAACTCGACCAATTATAATTATCGTTTTATCGTATAAGAAATCATCTGTATATCCTCCAGCTCCACATTAGAGTGAAGAGTAATTAGTTACGAGTAACGAAATAAAAACGAGTTTTAAGTGAAGAGTATCTGTCAGGAGAAATTTAGTTAAGACTCGTTTTTGTTTTTACGGTATTAGAATAGTGTTTTATAATATCCTTTTATATTCTTAATATCTACGTGTTTTTAAGGATGACCATAAAAAGTGAAGTCATCACTAAACGTCGTATCATAAGAACTAACTACTTTAATTCTGAAGTGATAGATTGTACCTTCTGTCACTTTAATTATTGGGCTTTTTACAAGTATTGGAGAGGATCCAGAAATTACGTTTGTCAATGCATTCAATGTAGTTCCGTAATTGGTGTCAATTCCGTACTCAAAACTTACGGAAACACTATTCCCATTTGGATTTACCTCGCCTCTTAGCTGTGATGCATGAGAAGATATTGAGTCAGGATGGATGGCATTTGCCGTTGGTGTTGATGCTATGGTAGTTAATGTTAAATCTTCTCCATAGGTATAATCAACCGCATTTAATGCTACTGCTCTATAATGATACATTGTTTTGGCTTTAAGGTTTTCAATATCAAAACTTACCGTTTTTTCTTGACTCCCTGAAACTAATTTTTCTATAGTTCCAAGTTCGTAATTTGTTGTGGTGCCATATTGGAAATAAACTTTTGAAATTAAGCCGTTTGCGTTTACGTTTGCATTAAGTGTTGCAGTGTAAGCATCTATTTTTACTGCTTGTTCTGTTTTGACCAAAGGGGCAGATAGAGACGAAGCTGCTGAACCAGATTTTAAAGCGTATAATGCATAGGGAACACTAACTAGTTGCTGTACACTACTGATTGTGTAATTGGTGCCTCCTGTTATGTCGGTTTCGAGTTTTATGAAATATTGACCTAAAGACCAATCAATGCTTTGAAATGTATTTATTAATGGGACACCTGTACCAATTTCGAGTGAAATAAGTCCATTGGCATTTGTTTCTGGATTTGGATTGTAGATTTCTTGATAAACAATAATTCCATTGATTGAATTTTGTAATATGCTGATTTTCATCCCGATTTTTTTGCTTGAGACAGGTTGATTATTATTGTCTCTTATTAGTGCTTGATATCCCATTTTTTGTGGAACCTGCGCAATACTTGCGAAGACAACAGAACATATAAGTAAGATAGCTAATAAGTATTTTTTCATTTTTGTGAAAATTTTAAAGTTTATATTTTTTTAATTTTTATACATGCATAAAATAACGTGTAGATGATAAACTACGTACACAAAGTTTAATAAAATCTTCGTTAATTTTTTATTTAATCTGTTATTTTTTTGTTTATTTCATACTATTTAAGTAATGTATTATGTCTTTTTGATACGGTAAGTTGTTTAATGTGAATATTTTATTTTATTCCAAAAGGTTGGATTTAGGATGTGTTTTGAGTATCGAAAACAGCCAAATACAAAGCGATAGGATTGTCTATGACTGTTAATGTAATTGCTCATTTACTAAGCCAATTGAAAGCTACTAAATGTTTCATAAAAATGTTTTAAATCTGAAAAAGAAAAAATTACAAAAGCATTGAGTGTAGCAATGGAAGTCGATATTGAACCAATCTTTATTGATTCTGCTATTGTTGCACCAACTCACAGAAGAAGATTATATTGGACCAATATACCATATACACCAATCAAACCAATTGATATTAAGTTCAAAGATGTAATTAAAAACGGATGGGTAGGTAAAGAAACGGCAAATGTTGTATTATCTGGACAGTTAACGTTAACATCTGGATTGGAACGATACTTTAAGATGAATGTTGGGAATGTTATTTATCTGGATGATGAATTTGGAGCACAAGGTGAGCTTACACAATTAATGCAATATTCAATGCTCTTGAAAAATTCTGGATATAATTGGAAAGAGCACAGAGGTAATAATGATGAATATGCGTTCAATAATGATTGTTATAGAGTTCCATCAGTTGCTGAATGTGAGGCTTTGATGACGATTCCAGAAGGTTGGGTTTCAAATGTAAATAACGTAAGTAAAACTGCAAAATACAAAGCAATAGGATTATCAATGACAGTAGCTGTTATTGCTCATTTGCTAAGTCCTTTATATCTTGAATAATTTTAGATGATTGAAAAAAGAGACTGTCTCAAATTGGTTATGAGACAGCTTTTTTTATTCTACACATATACAATTCTTAGACATTTTTATATCAGTCATTATAGTTTTTTCTGTAAAAGGATTATAATTTTTTCTGAAAATTTTAGGAACATCTCCACTAATGCTTTCTTTCATTGAAAAGGTTTGTCCTTCAATATATTCTGAAGAAGACCAATAACTTTGACTTTTATCATTTGGTTTTAGACTTTTCAATAATTCTGAGGAGTTAGCAATTTCTACTAGTTCTTCATATCTAGGAAGTCTCATCTTTTTTCTAGCACACAGAGATTCTGCGTCAGAATATTGAATTGTGTATTCAAAATTATAAATTTGAAATTTTGGTTCCTCAGACCGCATATTTTCATTCTGAGTTGAAAATGAATTGTTTTCTTCTCCATTATACCCATCATCCATCGGTTCATTTGGATAGTATTCATCATTATAGGAATCTGAACTGGAATAATCACTTTCATCATTTGAATCAGTACTTTCTTCTTCGCTATAATCACCTTCAAAATACCCACATTTTCTTAATTCTGAAATAAAAATATCTTGAGCTTTTCTTACAATATCATCAGATAAATCATTTCTCATCCCTATACTTCTAATTGTTGAATTTTGAAAATAATCAACATATCCAATTAATTTTCCAGTTTCTAAAGATTTGCTATCACTATTTTTTATCTGTCGAATTTCATTCATTTGTTTGCAATAATCTTTTGCTTGAATGGTAACGAATTTAGAAAATGTAGCCAAGTCAACAATATCACTTTCATGAAATTCATTTTCAAAATCTTGTTGAATTTTTTTATCACATCTATGAGCAAAATAGAATGGAATAGCAATAATCATTAATAGTATTATTGTATTACGAATTGCTTTACCTCTTAGTTCATTTAATTTTTGTTGCTGCTGTTGATTCATTTTTAATTGATTTAATTTTTATCTAAACGATACCCTCTTCCATTACAGCCAGCACAAACACCTCCTTCACTATTTGGACTACCTAATATATCATGTGTGTAGTATCCAGTTCCATTACAATCCGAACAGTCACTTCCCTTACTATATCCATCTGGAATCCAAGTTTCATTACCATCATTAGATTTATAAGTAATTTCCTCATCATCAATGGATTCGGTTGAATTAACTAGTTCTTCATACTTGTCTATTTTGAGGTTAATTTCTTTTATAATCTTATCATTATTTTTACTAATTCCTCTATCGTTACATTCTTTTGTATAACCTTCAATTTCAGATAGTAAATTTGAATAATCGATAATTAATTGATTATAATCAGAACTGTTATTTGCATTTTTTTCTTTTTCAGCTAAATCCTCAGTCAAAGTATTACAATAATCTTTTCGCTTTTGTAAATCTGAAGGTAATTCATTGCAACTTGAAATAAATAAACAAAATGAAATCAGAAAAAATATAGGGAATTTATTAATGAAACTATAAAACATATTAACATGTTGATTATTAGCGCAGAATTTGTCTTTCATATTCAAAAAAATATTAAAAATTTGATGATTATTAGAATAAGTGCATTATTCTTTTATGTAAAGTTTTGGTTTATTACCACTACTTTGACGATTATACTTTGTTGATGATAACCACTCAATTGAGTAAACAGCACCAGAAATTATTAATTTTTTTGTGTTATCATCATAAGAATAAGTAAATTGAGTATTCACTAAAGTAGTTGTGTCATTAGAATAAAGTACAGTATTTTCTAATACTGTACCATCATTATTAAAAGTATTGGTGTATACAATAATACTTTGTTTAGGTTGTCCTTTTAAAGATGTATCTCTACATATCCACTTTCCTAAAATATTATTACTATTTGTAGTACTTGATGAGGTTGGGTTT
>CANCJF010000038.1 GCA_947378245.1 Bacteroidota bacterium | reverse complement strand
GCACCTGTAATTGAATCTCTTTGGTTAAGACATCAATGTAATACGGTTCTTCCCCATGCAATAAATACACCGGCTTAAAATCCTTATTCTTGATGGCTTGTAAAAGCGACTTGAAATCCATGAATCAAAGATAAGAAAAGAATGTGGAAATAGGAATTATGGGGTATGAGTTGTGAGTTATTGAATATGGGTACTAAAAATTATTAATTTTAACTTATGAACCTCACCGCCTTAAACCTTCCTCGTGCTCCTTTACGACTTTCACGTAAAAACGAAGTGATTTCGGTATTTTGTGTGGTTCGTAAAAAGAATTTGGTATTGACCCCTGAGGAATGGGTGCGCCAACACATCATCCATTACCTCATACATCAGTTAGCAACACCTGTAGGACTCATCTCATCCGAAGCAGGGATTAAGGTGAATACACTGGATCGACGATGTGATATCTTGGTATATGGAAACGATAAAAAGGTGAAAGTATTGGTAGAATGTAAAGCTCCTGAAATTGCGATTAATGAGAAAGTACTCCATCAAATTGCACAATACAACTCAAAAATTCAAGCAGATTATTTATGGTTGAGCAATGGAATTCACCATAAATTCTATTTCGTAAATCGTTCAGAGAATAAATTAGTAGAATTGGAAAACCTACCTAATTATAGTGAGATGTAAAATAACCATTCAGAAGTTTAGAAATTTAGAGAAGCTCTTTTGTAGAATCTAGCTAAAGATCGATTAAATATATTAACAAAAAAGCCACCTTTCGGTGGCTTTGAATTATTCTGCTTTTTTTCCTTTAGCACAACAAGATTTTTTATCTTTCTTATCGCATTTTTTTGAGTCCTTATCACATTTTTTTGAGTCCTTATCACACGCTTTTCCGTCTTTATCACATTTTTTCGTGTCTGCTGCGCAACATTTCTTTTTGCAATCTTTCTCACATTTTTTATCTTCATCTTTCTTTTGCTCTTGTTGTTGATCAACAGAAGTTGATGCAAAAACAGGTAAAGAAACTGCGCCTAACATGGCAATAACAGATAAACTTAAAATTATTTTTTTCATAGGTCTAGGTTTTAAGGTTTATTTAAAGGTAATTAATCTTTTGTTAATTCGCCAATTTTTGTAATTCGTCCTTTCACTACATCGCCAATTTTAACATTTATTGTAGTTCCTAAGGGTAAAAACAGATCAATTCGTGAACCAAATTTTATAAAACCGTACTCCGAACCTGTTTTTACTTGTTGCCCTGCTTCTACATAATAACAAATTCGACGCGCTACTGCTCCTGCAATTTGACGAAATAATACTTCTTTACCAGAACTGTGTTGCGTTACCACCGTAGAACGCTCATTATCTGTAGAACTTTTAGGATGCCAAGCAACTAAAAACAATCCTTTGTGGTATTTAACGTATTTAATAATCCCTGAAATCGGATTAAAATTTGCGTGTACATTTAATGGAGACATAAAAATAGATACTTGTATACGTCGATCTTTAAAATATTCATTTTCTTCTGTCTCTTCAATAACAACTACTTTCCCATCCGCAGGACAAAGAATGTCGTACTCTCCAAAAACAGGAGTAATGTTAGGAACTCTAAAAAATTGAACTACTAAATACATCATAACGATTTCTGCCACCGTTAATAAAGCATACAACCAAGTCCATCCTAAGGACTGGTATAAAAAGTAGTTTCCTACATGAACTCCTGCCAACAACACGAATGCAATTGCCATGATTAAATAACCTTCTCTGTGTAATTTCATTTTATAAATTTTGTGCAAAAATAATAACAATTAAGGAATTAGAGACCTTCAACGCATTTTAGTTCTATGCAATTAAACTCCAAATGGTCCACCAACAAAAGAAAAATGGAATCGTAAACAATGCCGCATCAAATCGATCTAAAATCCCTCCATGTCCTGGAAGTATATTTCCTGAATCTTTGATATTTAAACTACGTTTAAATAATGACTCCAAAAGATCCCCAAAGATTGCACCCGGAACTACAATCATTGCAGCTGGTAACCAAAAATAAACACCTCTTTCTTTGTCTAAATAACCTAATAAAACTCCGATGGCTAAAGTTAAAATCACACCCCCGATAGTTCCCTCCCATGTTTTCTTTGGAGAAATACGCTCAAATAATTTTGTCTTACCGAAAAATCTTCCAGATAAATAAGCGAACGTGTCATTGGACCAGATCAATACATACATACCTACTAATGTATATCCACCAAAAGCATCGTCGTTGGAACGTATATATATCGTTAAGAAAAATGGGATCACTAAATAAAAGAAACCAAATAATTGAATTCCTAAATTCACTAATGGATTTGTCTTTTTACGCCATAATTCTGTCATCATTAACAATAGCAAAATTGGAATAATCAGCGCTCCTGCCAATTTAGGGTCCACATTACAAAAAAGGGTACTTAATAATAATCCATAAATTAATATAGAAACAACCACTGGCATCCCCCACTTCAAATGAACAATCTTATTCTCTTTGAAAAGTTTAAAATACTCCACTAATCCTAACACTAAAAATGCAGAGAAAATTCCTATCGTTGTAAAATCACCTAATAAAATGGAGCCAATAATTAAGGCAACAAATAAAGCGCCTGTGATTGCTCTTACTAAAATATTACTCATAGTTAAAATAAAAAAACCATACCTGCGAACAAGTATGGTTGGAATGAAAAAATTTACAATTATTCTGCTGCAGGAGTTTCCGTTTCCTGTGAAGTAGAGTCAACAGAAACAACTTCTTGTTCATTGGAGGAAGTTTCTTCCGATTCTACAACTTCTTTTGCTGCTTCTAATACAACATCGTCCGTTTTAATTTCAACCTCTTCCTCTTTCTCCCACTGACGTTTTCCAAAAATCTCTTCTAAATCTTCTTTAAAAATAACTTCGAATTCCAATAGTTTATCCGCTAACAAAGTCAATTTATCTTGATTATCTCGAAGAATTTGTAATGCGCGTTGATATTGTGTTTCAATGATAATACTAACTTCTTCATCAATTGTTTTTGCAGTATCTTCAGAATATGGTTTAGTGAAAGAATCACGTCCTTGAGAATCGTAATAAGAAATGTTACCTACTTTCTTATTAAGTCCGTAAATAGTAACCATTGCATATGCTTGTTTCGTAACTTTTTCTAAATCACTTAAAGCTCCTGTAGAAATCTTACCAAAAATCAATTCTTCAGCAGCTCTTCCTCCTAACGCTGTACAAATTTCATCAGTGATTTGCTCTGTAGTAGTAATACTTCTTTCTTCAGGTAAATACCAAGCAGCACCTAACGAACGTCCACGAGGAACGATGGTAACTTTCACTAATGGCGAAGCATATTCTAACAACCAAGATGTCGTAGCATGTCCTGCCTCGTGATAAGCAATCGATCTTTTCTCTGATTTGGTAATGATTTTATTTTTCTTTTCTAATCCTCCAACGATACGGTCTACAGCATCTAAGAAATCTTGTTTCTCCACACTCGTTTTTCCATGACGTGCAGCAATTAATGCAGCCTCATTACAAAGGTTAGCAATATCTGCTCCAGAAAATCCAGGTGTTTGTTTTGCTAAAAATTCGATATCTAAAGCTTCATGTAATTTCAACGGTTTTAAATGCACATTGAAAATTGCTTTACGCTCATTGATATCTGGCATATCTACATAAATCTGACGATCAAAACGTCCTGCGCGCATCAATGCACTATCCAAGACATCTGCACGGTTTGTAGCAGCCAAAATAATTACTCCTGAATTTGTACCAAAACCATCCATTTCAGTAAGCAATTGGTTTAAGGTGTTTTCACGCTCGTCATTCGAACTAAAACCATTACTTTTTCCTCTCGCACGACCAATAGCATCAATCTCATCTATAAAAATTATTGCAGGTGCTTTTTCTTTTGCTTGTTTAAACAAATCACGAACACGTGACGCTCCAACTCCAACAAACATTTCAACGAAATCAGAACCTGATAAAGAGAAAAATGGAACTTTAGCTTCTCCCGCTACTGCTTTCGCTAATAATGTTTTACCTGTTCCTGGAGGTCCTACCAATAAAGCACCCTTTGGAATCTTAGCTCCTAAATCTGTATAACGTTTTGGGTTTTTTAAGAATTCAACAATTTCTTGTATCTCTTCTTTTGCACCAGTCAACCCAGCTACATCTTCAAACGTAATATTTGTTGACTTTCCTTTATCGTACAATTGTGCACGAGATTTTCCAATGTTAAAAATTTGACCGCCACCGCCAGCACCGCCACCCATACGACGCATAACGAACATCCAGATTGCGATTAATACAATAATCGGCAATAAGAATCCAACGATACTACCAAAATAATCCGTTTCAGTAACCGACTGATAATTAACTACCGACTTATGTTTTGCAGCTAAATCCTTATTTTTATTAATTAATTGTTGTTCGAAAACGCCTGCATCAGAGATAGGAAACGAAAAGGTCTGTTTACGATCTTGAGCAAATGCATTACCTGAACGGGAAGTTGCTTGATGCATCTTTTTCAAGTTAGGATTACTTGATGTAGCTATAAAATCTTTACCTTTTGAATTAATTGTAAAATCAATATGCTCTCTGTTTACAATATTCACATTAGCGACGTAACCAGAATCAGCCAATTGATTAAATGCTGATCGTACATCATAGGAAACATCTTTTTTTCCACTCATCCACATTTGTAAAACAATCAATGAAATGGCAATAATGGAGTAAATCCAATATATATTGAAGCCAGGCTTCTTTTTAGAATCGTTGTTTGGTGTCATAAATTTATTTATTGATATTAATCAATGTTAGGAATGTCTGTTCGAACTGCATCTGCCCATAAATCTTCTAAATCGTAGAATGAACGCGCATCTTTGTAAAAAATGTGAGCAACTACACTCACATAATCCAATAACACCCACTCAGAACCACCTTTACCTTCTGTTCCCCAAGGTCTTTCTTCAATTTCTTTACGAACGTGACGCATGGTAGTACTTTGAATACCATCTACGTGAACGGTAGAATCTCCTGAACAAATCACGAAAAAATCAGCTACACGACTAACAATTCCCCTTAAATCCAGCACCGTAATATCTTTTGCTTTATTTTCTTGCATTCCAGCTACAATGGTATCACATAATACCTGTGTGTCTATATCTTTAGCTACTTTATACATTATCTCTTTTTATGAACTTACAAAACTAATTAAATTTTAATTTTACGGCACTATTAAATTAGAATTACCAATGATAGGAAATCAAATAATTTACTTAGATCGTGTGGATTCTACTAGCAATTATGTTGCCACGTTGATTTCAGAAGGTAAAGCACGACACGGAATGGTAATTTTGGCAGAATCACAAACAAATGGCAGAGGTCAAAGAGGAACTACTTGGCAGTCTGAAGACGCTAAAAATTTACTTTTTTCCTTTTATTTAGAACATCCAGATTTAGAAATTATTCAACAAGAATCGCTCACTCATTTTGTTAGTCTTTCCTTATCGAATACCTTAACAAAGTTTGGAATCCCTAACCATATCAAATGGCCAAATGATATACTTGTTGGCACAAAAAAAATTGCTGGCATTTTAATTGAAAATCAATTACGTGGATCTAAAATCATTGGAAGTACAATTGGAATCGGTATAAACATTCAACAAACTACGTTTGATTTCAAAGGTTCTACAAGTGTTTCTATTGAAAGTGATTCCATCATTTCGAAAGAAAATTTCTTTTCCGAATTCATGAAAGAATTAAACGAAATATACCCTTACCTAATAAACAAAGAACTTGACAAGCTTAAAAAACTATATTTAAACAAGTTATGGTTATTGGGTGTTGAAAGTACGTTTGAAAGTAATGGTCAGATTTTTAATGGAAATATAATTGGTACAGATAATTACGGACGACTATTGGTCGAAGTAAATAAAGAAATTAAAACATTTGATCTAAAAGAAATAAAATTTACCCTTCGAAATGAACCTTAATGTTTTCCGTCATTGTATTAAACAACTGTTTCAAAGGTCGTTCTGCTAAAAACTGTATCGTTTTACTCATTTTTCCATCAAAAAACAACTGACCTTGCGTACCGGTAGGAGTTTCAGTCAATCGAACAGATAAGGTAAAAGGAAATGGAGATTTAGCTCCAGAAATTAAATTGATTTGTGAATTCTCCACCACATTATCCAATACTAATGGAATTATTATCCCTCCTTGAATCTTGAAGGAACAATCTGTTGAAGTAGACGTCCACGCAGAAATTTTATCCTGAGGTAATAAGTAATTTAAATTTTCTATGTTTTTCAGAAAATCAAATACAACAGAAATTGGTTGACTTACGGAAGCTGGGATACTTTCAATAATCATTAATTAGTCCAATTACTCGGATCCTCTCTCCATTTTTTCAAGGAAGCAAGATCGTCTTTAGTAATAAAATCATGTTTTAATGCTTCTTCCATCAAGAAATCGTAGTTCGTCAATGTTTCAAACTTACATTTGGCATTTTTGAAATTTTGTTTGGCTATTTCAAAGCCATAACTAAATATTGCAACTAAACCTTTCACTTCACATCCAGCTTCACGTAATGCTTCTACTGCTTGCAAACTACTTCCTCCAGTTGAAATTAAATCTTCTATAACAACAATTTTTTGACCTGCTTCAAAATCACCTTCTATTTGATTTCCTAAACCATGCGCCTTAGGAGAAGTACGTACATAAACAAATGGAACTCCTAATTCTTGTGCTACTAAAGCTCCTTGAGCAATACCGCCTGTAGCTACACCAGCTATAGCGTCTGGCTTACCAAACTTATCCAAAATTACTTCTGCATAAGATTGACGTATAAACGTACGAATCGTAGGATAGGATAATGTTTTTCTATTATCACAATAAATAGGCGACTTCCAACCAGACGCCCAAGTAAATGGATTTGCAGGCTGTAATTTAATTGCTTTAATTTGCAGTAAAAATTCGGCAACTTTTAATGCCCTGTCGTTATTTAAAATCATAACCACAAATGTATAAAGTTTTTATTCAAAATCGACCAATCTTTTTTATTTCTGAGAAGGAAATTAAAAAACACAACGGAATTTTCGTTCATGAGAAGTTCGCAATCACTGATAAAGTGGAACTTACAGACTTATTAACATCTCTCCCAACTTCTATTTTTTTGAATATTCTATGTGAAAACCCACAAGAAACCATGGAATTATTCTTTGAAAATCATCAAAAAATTGAAGCTGCAGGAGGAATAGTTAAACGTAAAGAGAAATATTTGTTCATTAAACGCAATGGCTTGTGGGATATTCCTAAAGGAAAATTAGAAAACAACGAAACACCCGAAACAGGTGCGTTGAGAGAAATTGAAGAAGAATGTGGAATCTCTAATTTTAGTATTCATAAACATATCACTACTACCTATCACACCTATGAATACAAAGGAGTTCCAACCCTAAAAAAAACATATTGGTTTAGTTTTAAATATGATGGCCCTAAAAAAGGGACTCCACAATTAGAAGAAGGAATCACTAAAATAGCATGGAAGAAAAAAGAGGAAATGAATAAAATATTAGAAAATACATATGCTTCGATTGCTGATGTAATTCATTGTTATTTCATTTAGTAACTTTTCTTAACTTTTTTTGTCTACTGAACGATTGTTTGAATTAATAAAAATTGTAAACTTGTAAAAAAATTAAAACTATGAAAATTTTATTCTCTTCATTATTATTATTTATCGGAAGTGTTTCTTTCGTAGCTGCTCAAGATCACGATCACAATGATCCGAACCATAAACATACAGAAGCAACGAAAGATAAAAAGGCTAAAAAGAAAAAAGAACCAATAACTTTCAAAACTTTAACTATTGAAAGAAATGATATTCCTTATGGTTCTGACGAAACGTTTTCTTTCGAGTTCAAAAACACTGGGAAAGAACCTATTATTGTGAGTAATGTACAAACAAGCTGTGGTTGTACAAAAGCAAAATCTCCTGAGGCTCCAGTAGCTCCAAAAAAATCTGCTGAAATAGCTGTGAAATACGATACTAAACGTGTGGGTGCTTTTACAAAAACAATTACTGTTACCACAAACGTAAGCGAACCAATTATTCTAACAATTAAAGGAACTGTTGCTCCAGAAAAGAAAGCAGCTGAACCAGAAATCGTACCTAAAGTGGAAAATCTAAACAAATAAATATTTGATTTCGGAATAATAAAAAAAAGACGCTTCATGAGCGTCTTTTTTTATGCGGTATATCCTTCTCTTCGATCCTATCGAAATCACCCCAAAGCTACATCTAAAATCATCATCACTAAGAATCCTCCAATAAATCCTAATACTGCAATATCAGTATACTTGTCTCGCTGAGTTTCCGGTATAACTTCTTCCACAACCACGTAAATCATTGCTCCAGCAGCAAAAGCCAATGCGAACGGTAAAATAGGTTGCATATACACTACTGCCAAGGCTCCTACAACACCAGCAACTGGTTCAACAATCGCAGATAACTGACCATACCAAAAGCTTTTTCTACGACTCATCCCAATTCTACGTAAAGGCATCGCAACTGCAAATCCTTCAGGAAAATTTTGAATACCAATACCAATCGCCAAGGCAATCGCTGCTGGAATAGTTGCCCCATCAATCCCTAAAGAAGCAGCTCCAAATAGAACCCCTACAGCCAATCCTTCTGGAATATTATGTAAGGTTATCGCAAGTACTAATAAGATCGATTTATGTAATTGTGTCTTCGCACCTTCTTTCTCATTATCCTGAAAGTTAATATGCAAGTGAGGCATGACCTTATCTAAACCAAATAAAAACATAGCTCCCAATGCAAAACCGACCGCTGCTGGCATCCATTTCATAGTCGGATACATTTTTTCAGACATTTCAATTGCGGGATTCAATAAGGACCAAAAACTAGCAGCAACCATGACTCCTCCTGTAAATCCAAGCATTGCATCTAGTACAGCACGATGCATGGTTTTAAAGAAAAACACCAATGAAGCCCCCATGGCTGTCAAAAACCACGTAAATGTCGTCGCTAATAACGCCGCAAATGTTGGGTCAATCGAACTAAAATAATTTTCTATTTCTTTCATATTCAATAATCTATTAGTCTGACTGTGCGAAGTCGAAGTCAAAATTAACCATTTTAAATCATATTCAACATTAAATTAGGGTTTTAGATATTTGAAACTAAGTTTTAACAACTTTTTTTACACCAAAAAAAGTAAGTCCCTAATTTCTACCTATATTTGTTAAAAAAAATTATAAAAATGGCAACTAACAGAACATTTACTATGTTAAAACCAGACGCTTTAGAAAGTGGAAATACTGGTAAAATTATCGACCTTATCTTAAGTAAAGGTTTTCAAATCAAAGCAATGAAATTTACTGTTTTGACAGAAGCACAAGCGAAAGAATTTTATATCGAGCACGCAGAAAGACCATTCTACGGTGAATTAGTAGAATACATGACTTCTGGACCAATCATCGCGGCTATCTTAGAAAAAGATAACGCTGTTGCTGATTTCAGAGCATTAATTGGTGCTACTGATCCAGCTGAAGCTGCTGAAGGTACTATCCGTAAATTATACGCGGAAAGCAAAGGTCGTAACGCTGTTCATGGATCTGATTCTGACGAAAGCGCTGCAAGAGAAGGGGTATTCCACTTCGCTGCAAACGAAATTTTCTAGTTCGGACTTTGAAAAATTGCTTTTTTATCGTTCAACTTCAAAATTAACATCCTCATGTGCCAATGCACACTCCGGTATTAATTTTTTGTTTGCCTCAAAAAATCTAAATTTTAAAAGCCCTCAATATTATTTTAAAGCCTTCCAATACGGAGGGCTTTTTTTTTTACCCATATCGTCCAATAATGCGGTTGAAATACTCACAGCAAATATATTAGCGGTCCGAGATTCGTCGCCTCGAAAAAGTAAATCGTGCTTTTATCGAATAAGGTAGCGAAACAAAAACAACTGTCCGACGACGAAGGAGAAGTTTTGTTTTTGTAGCGAACGTTTCGAAATAAAAGCCGATGCTTTTTCAGAGACAAGGCCTTTTTGCTTACTTTTTTGGCCAGAAAAAAGTAAGAGAAAAAATCCTTATTTTTGAAAAAAAATCACCCTATGAAAAACTACACTTACACTGTTACAGAACGCTTCATGAACTATGTTCAAATTGACACAACAGCAGATCCTACATCTACCTCCTTCCCTTCTTCTGAAAAACAAAAAGACCTAGCACGTGTAGTTGTAAATGAACTCCAAGAAATGGGTATTTCCGATGCTGAAATGGATCAACACGGATATGTTTATGCAACCATCGAAAGCAATTCTCCAAAAGAAAATATTCCAACCATCTGTTTTTGCGCACACATGGATACAGCGCCAGATTGTAGTGGGACGAATGTTAAACCTATTCTTCACCAAAATTACGATGGATCTCCTATCGTGTTACCTGATGACAATACACAAGTAATTACGACTGAAAAACACAAATATCTGAAAGAAAAAATCGGTGATGATATTATTACTGCAAGCGGTCTAACTCTATTGGGCGCAGATGACAAAGCTGGAATTGCTATCATCATGGATTTCGCTAATTACATAATAAATCACGCTGAAGTTAAACACGGTAAAATCCGTATCCTATTTACTCCTGATGAAGAAGTTGGTCGAGGAGTTGAAGAACTTGATATGGAAAAACTTAACGCAGCCTATGGATACACCTTAGACGGAGGTACACTTGGCTCTATCGAAGATGAATCATTCTCTGCAAACGGTGTTTCTATCAAAATTCATGGTATTAGCGCACATCCTGGATATGCAAAAAACAAAATGGTTAATGCCATTAAAGTTGTATCGGAAATAGTTGCTGCGTTACCAAAAAACGAATGGTCACCTGAAACAACAGAAAAACGTCAAGGATTTGTTCACCCTACTTCCATAAAAGGAGAGTTAGAATGTACAACAGTCAATTTCATCATACGCGATCATTTAACTTCCAACCTGAAAGTACACGAAGATCGACTTAAAAGCATAGTTGATGATATACTAAAAAACTATCCCGAATTGGAAGTTGAATTTACGATCACCGAACAATACCGTAACATGAAAGAAGTTTTGGACACAGTACCTTTCGTAACAGATTACGCAATTGAAGCGATGAAACGTGTAGGTATAAGCTCTGAAGCAACTATAATACGTGGTGGTACTGACGGGTCTAAACTTTCGTTTATGGGACTCCCTTGTCCGAATATATTCACTGGAGAAATGGCAATTCACTCACGTCATGAATATGTAAGTGTGCAAGACATGCAAAAAGCAGTTGACACTATGGTAGAACTCATCCAAATTTGGGAAGAAAAAGCTTAAAAAAAATGAAAAATTATATCTGTTTTGTAATAATTCTATCCTCCACATTTATATTTTCTCAAAAAAAAGAGAAATATACACATGAATTAAGAAAATTAACTAATGAGGATTGGAATAATATTAATCATACACCTCAATTACTCTTAACTGAAAAACAGAAACGTTCTGTTCTTCCTTTAAAATTGGATAATACAGAGAGATTTCCCTATTTCCCTGGAATATTTAATCAAACAGGTGGTTCTTGCGCCCAATCAAGTGGAATACACTACAACTTTACGTATGCTATAAATGCCGCTAGAAATAACTCTGTAAATGGAAGTCTAAAAAATAGTTATCCTTCTCATTATACCTACAACTTTTTAAATGATGGTGATGATCAAAATGGATCATGGTATTTTGACGGTTGGAACATCATTGATGCAAATGGTTGTCCAAACGAAAGCAATTATTCGAATAGTATTGCGTGTGATGGTAAATTCTGGATGAATGGTTATAATAACTATTACCAAGGAATGAAAAATAAAGTATTAGATATTTTCACCATCAAAATTCAAAATGAAGAAGGTTTAAACACATTAAAAAACTGGCTGTATAATGGTGTTGATGGAAAAACCATTGGAGGAATTGCAAACTTTTCAGCTGGTGTATATGACTATATCTATCTTTTAAACAGTTCTAATTCAATAATTCATCAATTTGACACTGTTTCGAATCATGCTATGACTATAGTAGGTTATGATGATGAAATAAAATACGATTATAATAAAGACGGAAAATTCACCAACAACATTGATTTAAATAATGACCAAGTGATTGATGTAAGAGATTGGGAAATTGGCGCAGTCAAAATAGCAAATAGCTGGGGTACAACGTGGGGAATGAATGGCTTTGCATTTGTAATGTACAAAGTATTAGCAGAAAAAGAGGAGAATGGGGGAATATGGAACAATATGATCCATATCATCAAAGCGAAAGATTCTTATTCACCTAAAATTACCGGAAAAGTAAGTATTGATCATACTTCTAGAGAAAAATTGAAAATTTCATTTGGAGTTACTACAGACCTAAACAAGCAAACTCCAGATAACATTATTGACTATCCAATTTTTAATTATCAAGGGGGAGACTTCAATTTAAACGGAAATAATATAAAAGACCAAGTGATTGAACTTGGTTTTGACCTCACAGGTTTATTAGGGTATGTCAATCCAAATCAAACTGCAAAATTTTTTCTTATTGTTAGCGAAAAAGACTCAAACAACAATGCTTCAGGCAAAATTCATAGTTTTTCAATTTTGGATTATTCCGACTCATTAAATCCCATTGAAAAAACTTCTTCCATTTCAAACACTGAAATCAATAACAATACAACAACATATGTTTCTTTACTTAATCAATTTAAATTCAACAAACCTGAAATTATTCAAGATGAAATTTCCGTTTATAATTTGAAACAACTAAATACATTTCAATTAACTTCTATAAATAATGTCCCCCCAACAAAATGGTTATTAAACTCCACCTATAACTGTAAGGATACAACGCTATCAATTCCTTCAGGCGAACTTAATTTGATTAGTAAGTATGAAGACGACGAAATTATCCCATTCAAACTACCATTTAAATTTAAGTTTTACAATAAATTGTATGATAGCATTTTCATTTCAACAGATGGAAATATTCATTTTGAAAATGATTTTAAATACATCAGAAATCCAAGTGCAATAAAAAAATCCAAAGTTATTGCAATTCATGGAGAAGATCTAGTCTATAAAATAGAAAATGATGATTACATCAAAACGAAAGTTGATCAAGAATCAGTCATCATAGAATGGAAAGCCTCACTTTTTGATAGTTCAATGAATGCTGTTCATTTTGCTGCTAGAATCACCAAAGACGGACAAATATTTATGTATTTTGACAAAATACTCCCTACTACTTTCGCCTGCGGACTCTCGAACGGAGATGATTTTCAATATTTTACAACCGATGAAACATTGAAAAAATCAAACAAAACAATATGTTTTATTCCTAAAAAAATATTTCCATTCAACATAGACTTATCATCGAATGGTGTTCTTTATTTTCAGCCCGAAAAAGAAATCAACCAAGATGTATACATCGATATTGCAACTGTTGATTTTAATAAAATTAAAACACTGAAAACAATAAAAATAAAAGCAAATTCAACTCTTTCGCTACAAGAAAACCTAGATCATCAATTGAAAACGGAAGTGTATCCAAATCCATTCCAATCTAAATTAATCATTACACAAAATCAAAAATGCAACAATCCTATTCACCAAATCGAAATAGTTAGTTTAGTTGGAAAGTCTTGTTATCAACTAATAAACACAAGTACAACTTATGAAAACATTGAAATTGACTTAAGTTTTTTACCAAAAGGAAGTTACATCGTTAGATTACATAACAACGATCAACTAATTACCAAAAAGATTATCAAAGAATAAAGCCTTACTCAACAATCAAAGCAACTTGAAAATAATTATTTACAGCTCCTAATAGGCGCGTTTTAACATAAAAAGAATCTGAAAAGATTTTAAACGCAAAAAACTCGTGGTTTGGTACATTAAACTCATCAAATATTAAAATATCCCCTTTTTTCAGGCTTGACCCTAAACTTGTAAGTACAAACAAAGTAGAAGTAAATAAATCAGCATCTAAATGAATAATTTTTCTTGTTGTTACTTCCATCGGGGTATTGGATAAGAAAGGAGGTAAAGAATCTTGAAATAAACCTTTGATGAATTTTGCTCTAGCATCATCCGATTCTGGAACTTCAGCTGACATATCCCCTTTTTTAAACGTACCCCAATTTTCAGGTAAACCTTCAAAAGTATCAAAACCATAAAACTTACTTTCTATGTTTTTATTGTTTTGTACCCACCAATTAAAAGAATATGCACCACACACTCCAAACTCTAAGTAATTTACTTTTTCATTACTTAAGTCAAGTGTAGTTATTAAATGATCATATAATTTATATCGTTTGTCATAATCTCGAAGTGGTGAATAAAAGTCATTTAAAAGCACTCCTTTATCCTGATTTGAAATCCACTTAGACAAACTTATTGTATTCGAAAATAATAAAGCAGGATGTCTCAACCAGTATAAAAATAGATGAGGTTTGAAAACTAATATTAATCCTTTTAAAAAACCTATCGTTCTAATTATTTTTTTTTTCATACTTTATTTTCTTGAATAGATGTTAGTTTGAAACCGACTAAATAACAAAAATGATGTACAATAATACCAATCTATTTATTATTCAATCAATTTAGTTTCAAATAAACCAATTAATTTTCAATTCACCAAACAAATACATGAGAGAAGTTAAGCAGTAAGTCCTCTCGAAATTATCAAATTTACAAGAATGGATTTTTAAATAAAAAAATGAGCTTTTTAATGAACTAAATTTTTGAATGTTGAAACGATAAAAAAAATTGATATCCCAACGTAATATTTACTTTAACTTAACGTATATACTAATAACTCCCTAACACTCCCCAGATGAAAACCTTCATTCTCCACCTCGCAATCTTCAGTATAATTACATCTCACAGCCATGCTCAATACTACGAATACACTGGAAAAGCAACTGGTGCTAATCTTTATTTCACTCCACTAAATTCACTCCATGAAAAAAAATCCCCATTAAGCATCAACAACTTCAGCACTACTTTCGAACTATCTCGTATGCTTAAACCTGGATTATTCCCTACCATTGGTTACACCTACCAACGATCTTATAATACCAATGAAAACCGATTTAGAACTGCACCTACCACAAGTACCCCATTCAATGACGCCCATCAAATCAACGTTTCGTTTGAAATTCGTAAACAACTCTTCTCAAAATCTGAACGAATCAAATCGATTGGTAAATGTATTTTAAGCAGAACAGGAATTCTAATTGCGCCAGAATATAACTATTTGTATTCCCAACAAGTACGAAATACCTCCATCGGTGAATTCGCCCTAAAAGCAGGTATTTATTTCTATACGACTACCAACAAAGTCAACCTCTCAAAAAACACGATCTATTCCATCTATTACCGCCACGGGTTCACTCCCATCGTAAGTACATACAATGATAACGGTTCACAAAACTACTACCGCGATGAAATTGGAATCCGCGTAACGATTTTATTTCGACAGATGTATCGTTTTGGATGGTGATTGGTTCGACTACTTTTTAGCGCAGAGAAATTTTGAGTTTCTTTGACGCCCTATCGTATTTTTTTGAGGCCGCAGAGTGTTTTTGACTTTGTCAAAAAACAACACCAACCCTACCCAACTCGTCTATTTACGCGGTTGTATTACACTCCAAACATATTTCAGCGGACCGAAATTCGTCGCATGGAAAAAGTAAAGCGTGCTTTTATCGGAAAAGGAAGCGTAACAAAACAAGTGTTTGACGACGAAGGAGGACCACGTAGTAGCTCCGAAGGAAGTTTTGTTTTTGTAGCGAACATTCTGAAATAAAAGCCGATGCTTTTTCAGCGACAAGCAGTTTTTGGTTACTTTTTGCTGCTCCAAAAAGTGACAAAACTATCTTTCAGCGAAAAGGCCTTTTTGCTTACTTTAGTCACACCGAGCCTGTCGAAGTGTGGCCAGAAAAAAGTAAGAGAAAAATCACTATGCCGACAATGCAGCTTGTAATTCCCTAAAATCAATAGATTCCTCTTCATCATCTTGCTTGGTCAGTAAATCAGGATAAAAACGTGTAAGTAATTGATGTATCATAGAAAAACTATTTGTTGAGCGCAAGGAAGGCTCCACTAACTCATCAATCAAATAAGCGATTAATTTTTCCTTTTTAGAAACATATTGATTCAAAACAAAAGAAGATGGATTGGACGTATGTAAAGCAATCAATTGATCCACCTGCTTGAGGTCTTCAATCAAATCTAATAAGCGATATAATTTTTGCTTGTCCATGTTACCAAATTTAATGAAAAATTTCAAGAAATCCTTTCTCTAGTCTTACTCCTCTTCTATTTCTTCTTGTTTTTCCAAATTTATCCATCCAAGCTAATTTATCACTTGTGGAAAAAATTTCTTGAGGATGACCTTTTGGATATATAGGTACTATGTATACATCTAACATAGGATCTTGTTTAGAAACATTATTAAATGCCTCTAAATCTTTCTCCTTCTTTTCAAGAATTTTGAAGTCAATAAATGAAACTAAATCAATATCCCTAGGATTTTTTTCTAAGGTAACAAAAGATCCATTAATCCATTGAAAATAATTTGCACCATCCAAAAGTGTTTTCAAAGCTATCGAGTAATTCAAATATTTTTCAAAAATAATCGGTCTGTTTTTAGAATCAATTTCATCCACAAATACAGATTTCATTTCAAGTAAAGAAGACCTCAATTTTATTCCTGGAACCAACAAACCTTTTGAATTAAACTCTAACAAAACGAAATATTATATTCCGTAAAATTAACTTGATTTGAAATAGTTTACAATATTCAAAAGCATTTCACGTAGAAATACGCTAAACCAGAAACTCTAAAAACTCTAAAACAAACACTAACCAAAACATCAAAAAAAAGCTGCTCCAAATTATGAAGCAGCTTTTAATAAAATGATAAAATACCTTTTATTTTTCTAGTACAATTTTACGTGTTTCAATAATGCTATGATTGCCATCTAGTATGTTTACAAAATAAACACCTTCTACAGCGATATCTTTCATTGAGACTTGAAATTTATCAGATGTAATAAAATTAGTATAAAGAACTTTACCAGTAATATCAACAACTTGAATGTGGTTAAGGTTAGCATTTGTTATCGTTAATAGATCCGAAGTTGGATTTGGATAAATCAATAAACTACCAGCTTTTAAATCATTTAATGAAAGTGATTTATACTCAAACGCATCCGATGTGTTTTTACAACCATAGGTATCGTTTACTACAACTGTATATAATCCGTTTTTAGAAACAACTAAAGATTGATTTGTTTCATTAGACAATAATTGATTATTCAAATACCATTGATATCCATTTGAAACACTAGAAACCAGATTAGTAGAAGAAAGACTAATTATTGGTTTAGTTGGTAGTGGTTTCACTGTTATGTCTACCGAAGCTAAGGTAGAGCAACCTTTATCATTTACCCCAGTAACAGTATATTTTTTTGAATCAGTAACATTGAAAGAAATTCCATTTGCAACATTATTGTCCCATGTAAATTTGGAAGCACCCAAAGCTGTTAACGAAAGTAAATCACCTGAACATAAAACACTTGAAGTACTTTTTTGTATAGAAATAGTCGGATTTTTATAAAAAACCAAATCATAATACCTATCAGTCATACAATTATTTGTATCAACAACCCATAATTGATATTTACCTTCAATTGGTTTAAATTGCACTCCATTTTCGATTTTAAAATTAGAATTTCCTGTTAAATACCATGTGTATGAAATTGCGCCGGTTGCAGTTAATTTTACATTTGTAGCTCCTTCGCATAAATTTTGAGGAAACTGAGAAATTACTACATTCGGCTTTGGTATTACTATTATTGTAATATCTGCAGTATCTTTACATCCATTCTCATCAGTACCTATTACCGTATATTTCTTAGTTGAAATAGGAGTAAATAACATATGATTAACGATACCATTATCCCAAACATAATTAACTGCACCATAAGCATCTAAACGAGTATCATAACCTTGACAAATTTTTGTGTCTTGGGCAACTATATAAACATTTGGTTTGTTACCAATCGAAATATAAATAGAATCAATTGAATTACATCCATTATCATTTAATGACTTAACAATATACATTTTTGATTCAGTTGGAATAAAAGGTATAGAATTAATAACATTATTATTCCAACTATAATTTTTACCACCTGAACCAAATAAAGTAATAGCCTCACCAGAACAAGAATTATTTTTATTCGAATTTGCTTTAATTTGAAAAACAGGTTTTACATTTACTGTTAACTCAGAAATATTGGAGCATCCATTAACATCAGTTCCAATCACTTTAAATTTAGTTGTTTGAAAAAGTTTACTTGCTACTCCATCAAGAATATTATTATCCCAAGAATACTCCTTTGCACCTTGTCCATTTAATTGTATTTCATCTCCAGGACATATGTTAGTCCCATTATTTTTAATTGAAACAATTGGTAATGGATTAACGATAATTTTTACAGACAATTCTTTTGCGCATCCATTCAAATCATTACCTTTTACTGAATAAGTCTTTGTTTGAGTTGGTGAAAACTCCGTATTGTTTACTACCTGGTTATCCCAAACAGGAGAGGTTAAATTTTCAGCATTAAGTATTACTTTATTTCCAAAACAAATAGAAGAATCATTATTTATTAGCTTACCATTAAAAAGAATATTTGTTGGGGTGTTACTAGTGTTAGCATTTGAATTTAACACAATAGATTTTGTTGTATAACAACCATTCAAATCATATCCTGATACTGTATAAGTTTTGGATGATATAGGCGTAAAAGGTACATCATTTAAAATTCCATTATCCCATGAAATTGATGAAATTTTATCAGCCTTTAATTTAATTTCTTTACCCAAACAAAATGGAACTACATCGTTATTTATCAAACTTCCATTAACATAAACATCTATAGGTATAGGCTCTTTTTTAATTACCGTAGTAAAGCTAGATGAATTAGAACATCCATTAGAATCAACCACCTGAACATTATACACTCCATCTTTAGAAACTTTAATTGTTTTTGTTTTTTCACCAGTGTTCCACAAATATGATGCTGAGTTAGAAGCAGTGAAATCTATAAAACTTCCATTGCACAATGTGATAGAAGGTGAAGGTAGAATGGTTGGATTAGGAAGTAAATTAACAACTATTTTTAAATCCTTTTTATTTTCACAACCGTTTACATAACCGTAAATTGAAATACTTTCGGAATTTAAAGGTTTATAATTATAAGATTGAACAAATTGTTTATTGTTAATTTTGAAAAAGTCGACTTCAGAAATTTTTAGTTTTATTGAATCTCCTTGACAAATAGTTAAATTACCTGAAATATTCATGTTATTTTTAACTAAATTAATCATTCGTTTAGTTGAAATAAAATTACAATTTGATGATGAAACTTCACATTGCCATACTCCATTAGTTGCTGGA
>CANCJF010000037.1 GCA_947378245.1 Bacteroidota bacterium | reverse complement strand
AAGTTATTAACATTTTAATTATGAAAGCAGATATTTTTCACAAAATAAAATTTGGTTTTAATTTAATCCCCGCTGAGCTGGATTTGTACCTCCTCCCCCAACAAATTACCATAATCATTAACGAACAAACTTTTTTCTTATCGATTTATTATTAGCTTGTAATATTTCAATTTCTACTACGTTTGGCGTAACTTTTTTTATTTTCAAATCCCCAGAGAGTTGACTAAGCGAACAAGTAATATAATCGCACGTTTTCAAGTTCGTAATTAGTTTATCTGTCTTCCGATTAATGTCATAAAGCATCAAACTATCCGTGTCTTTACAGTAAAGTAATAACTCATTTTTTTCATCCGAGTCTATCATAAAACCTTGAACTAGTTGAGATGCATCGCTTTTTCGTATCAGTTGCATTTCGAGTGGATTTCCGGAACCATAGGCTTGTACAAAGGCAAAACAATCATTAAAATCCGCTCCTATATAACCTAAATTTTTCATGACTATCCCATAGCCCATTTCGTTTAACGTATCGATTGTTTTCTGCCCTCTCATAAGGGTAATCTGACTTTCAACATACGCGTTTTTATCCCGCTTAAAATATTCAAAATGTAAGTGATATCCATTTTTTAATAGGGTGTCAAAATCATAGGGATTTTCTCTATAACACCTTTCTACAGTCCAAACCTCTTCCTTTTCGCTATTGGTGGAATTTGGATGATTGTTTAATTGTTGTTGGTTTGTATTTTTTTGAGTGTTTGAATTCCGACAGGATAAAACGAACAAGACCAAAAAAGAAAGGACAATACCCAGAATAATTAGTTTCATACTGTTTATTTTGTAAATGCTTATAGATACCCCTAAAAACTAAAATTATTCATAGTACAATTAATTCCTTACAAATCTAAACAACACGTTGGAAGAAAAAACAAAATCATCCATCAAACAAAAACATATCTTTACCATAAACACTAAACCAACGAAAATGTCGTTTGGTGTTAGGGTTTAACTTGTGTATTTTTAGTATATTTAAATAAACAAAAGAATTCTATTGTTAGTACAAAAAGAAACAAAACAAACGAGTTAAATGCAAAAGAACATCTCAAAAACAGGGCTTGTTTCTGAAATTAAAGCCTTGATTGAACAAAGTAAACAACAACTTGCTTCCACTGTAAATGTAGCTTTGAGCAGTTTGTATTGGCAAATTGGCAAAAGAGTTCAAGAAGAAATCTTACAAAATAAGCGAGCAGAATATGGAAAAGAAATTATCCTAACACTTTCTCGTCAATTAGAGAAAGATTATGGGAAAGGTTGGAGTGAAAAACAACTTAGACATTGTCTTCAATTTTCAAAAACATTTAATAACATCGAAATAGTCTCTACACTGTGGAGACAATTAAGTTGGTCACATTTTAAGGAAATTATATATCTCGAAGATAAATTAAAACGAGAGTTTTATATTCAAATGTGTATTCATGAAAAATGGAGTGTTCGGGTATTTAATGAACGTATTAAATCAATGCTTTACGAACGAACAGCATTGAGTAAAAAACCTGAATTGACGATTGAAAATGATTTAGAATTACTAAAAAAAGAACAAAAATTAACACCGGATATCGTGTTTAAAGATCCGTATGTGTTGGATTTTTTAGGATTAAAAGATACTTATTCTGAGAAAGATTTAGAAACCTCCATTATTGCAGAATTACAACGGTTTATTATTGAACTTGGTAGTGATTTTGCGTTTTTAGCCCGCCAAAAACGTATTACGATTGATACTACAGATTATTATATCGATTTACTGTTTTATCACAGAAGATTAAAATGCTTGGTTGCAATTGATTTAAAAATAGGGAATTTTGAAGCCTCTCATAAAGGTCAAATGGAATTGTATTTACGTTATTTAGAGAAACATGAAGTGGTGGAAGGTGAAAATTCACCGATCGGATTAATTCTATGTTCGGGTAAAAATGAAGAACATATCGAATTACTTCAGTTAGAAAAAAGTAATATTCGCGTTGCTGATTATTTTACATTTTTACCCTCCCAGGAAATTTTAAAACAAAAATTACATCAAGCTATTGAAATAGCAAAACGTAAATTTAATAGTTAAAACATGCAACGAAACTAGATCTTGTATCCCAGATCCAAATCCCACCAATTCATCTCAAATCAAAAACATATCTTTACCATAAACACCAAACCAACGAAAATGTCGTTTGGAGTTAGGGTGTTAGGAGTCGATTGAGTAATTTAGAGAAAACAAAAACTCATAAGACCTATACTATTGAGTTGATAAATAAGATATGATACTAAAACTACTCGTTTTATTTCTTTTAATTGGTGGCATACAAGGGATGGCTCAAATCAACTTGAAAAAGTTTGATATAAAAAAATTTGATGAGTTAAAAAAAAACAACTTAACTTTTTATTTCATCAACGATTCTATCAAAATTGAATTTGAAGAATTAGAAAATAATTTTTACGAAAAGCGAATTAATACAAAATCTTTGTTTTCAGAAGTTAAGTACTTTGATAAAAAAAGTAAATTTTTAATTAGTGAAACCTCTTTTTTTCAATCTAATCCAATTGGAGTGAGCAAAGAATATGATTCTAAAGGAAATGTGATCAAACAAATTAATTTTGATATTCATTTTTCATATTCTTTAGATCAACTGCGTGCTGATTTTATCTCTGATTTTCAAATAGATATTTTTGATAGTCATCAGAAATGTAGTGTTACACGAGAATCGGATATTGATCCTTTTCCTTATTATCAAATTACTCAACCTCTTGAAATTGGTAAATTGAGATTCTTTTTTGTGAATGGGATGACGGGAAAAATAGTAAAAGATGAACTAATATTTGAAGAATATTAGGATTGAAGCTCCCGCTGAGTTGGATTTTTAATCCTGCTCCAAAAAATTAAGTAAATACGCAGTGCTAGATTTATACCGCCTAGCAGCAACGAAGTTAACCCGGCACTAAAACAACTTACTCGCTCTCAAACAAAAACGTATCAATAAACACTAAACCAACGAAAAAGTCGTTTGTTGTTAGGGTGTTAGGAGTAGATTGAGTAATTTAGATTTAGTGAAATTATTCGTAGGATTTACGGATCCAGCGAAACAGGGTAAATGGAATATATCAAGAATATTTTGAGATAGAAGCACGTGAGTACAAAACAAGAATATTCAATTAAAGATTTAAACATTCTATATATTATGAAATTATGGATTACGCTTATAATATTTGCTCTACCTTTTTGGTCGTTTGGAAAAATTGAACAAAAATTTCTCGAAGCAATTTCTCTAAATTCCAACTTGAAACAATCAGATTCTATTGTCACAATGGAATATCCATTAAAGTCATTTTCAACTTTAAATATTCAACTTGAAAATAAAAATTCTGATGTTAAGGTATATTTGTCTCCTCTTTCATATACAAAAGCTGAGATTTATGGTAATACATCTGAAATACAAAAAATTCAACTTAAACAAGATGGTGAAATATTAACCTTAATACTAGACGAAAAGTCTTCAAAAATTAATGGACATTTAGAAATACATCTTTTTACTCCGATAATTAAAAATGTAAATTTATTTTCTGACGGTTATATTGAGATAACTGATTTTGACAATTTGAATGAATTACAAACAGTGATATCAGGTACTGGAGAGATTAAAATAACCAGTCGAAGTCGATTTTATTCAATGATCAAACATTTTAATTGTAATATAACAGGTTCAGGTAAGATTGTTGCAGTTGGAGATATAACTATGGAAGATTGTATGTTAACTATTTCTGGCAGTGGAGATATTTATTTAGAATTAATTAAGACTAAAAAAGCAACTGTAATAATAAATGGTTCAGGTGATGTTCGTCTTAGACCAACAGAATCATTAAATGGAGTTATTAACGGATATGGTCGGATTTACTATTATGGAGATTTACTAAATCCAAATGTGGAAATAAATGGTTGTGGAGAGATCAGTAGAAATAATTCTCATTATTATGAAAAAGATTGAAAATCTTACAAAATAGGATTTTCAATCTTTTTTAGAAATATTCTTTTGAATTTATAAATTAAGAATTCATTATGCTTAAGTTTTACTTTAAAATCATCCTAATATTTATGAAATTTTTGATTCCGACTATAGTATTTGCTCTACTTTTTTGGTCATTTAAATATGATGAACAAAAGTTTTTAAAGACAAATTCCCTAAATTCCTATTTGAATAATTCAGATACGATTGTCAAAATGGAATTCTCATTAAATTCACTTTCAACAATAAATGTTCAAATGGGAAATCAAAATTCTCGTATTTCGGTGTTGATTTATCGGGATACTTTTTTACACGCAACTTTAATTACGAACAAATCTAACTCACAAAAAATTAAAATAAAACAAGAAGGTGATGCTTTATCTTTAGAATTAGATGAAAAATCATCAAAAATTGATGGTGCTTTAACTATAATTATTTTTACACCTATGATTAAAAGTGTGAATTTATTTTCTCATGGGTACGTAGAAATTAATGATTTTACAGAAATTAATGAATTGCAAACAAAGATTTCAGGATGTGGAATGATTAGAATAAATACATCAAGTTTATTTTATTCAACTATCAAAAATCTTAATTGTACTGTCTATGGTAGTGGTGAGATTGTGGTTGATGGAAAAATAAAAACAGAAAATTGTCACTTAACTGTTTTTGGAAGTGGAGAATTAAGATTAAAATCAATCAAAACGAAAAAAGCGATAATCAATATGAATGGCAATGGAGTTATTTCGATTACTCCATTAGAATCATTAAGCGGAGTTATTAATGGAGGAGGTAGACTTTACTATTATGGAAATTTGACAAATCCAAAAGTTGAAATAAACGGTTGGGGTGAAATCAATCGAAATGATCAATAATATACTGATTAAAAAAATGCAAAACCGCTAAACTGATTTTATACCTGCTATATTGAATTTATACCGCATAGCAGCAAAGAAGTTAACCCGTTCCTAATCCAACTTTATCGCTCTCAAACATATTCAAAGAATAACACCCCTATCCTATTGCATTCCACCAAATAATTGCAGATTTTTGTACTACCTATGAAAAAGAAAGTTGAAATCCTTGCACCTGCAAAAAACCTTTGGCAAGGTCAAATGGCGATAAACGCCGGTGCAGATGCTGTATATATTGGTGCGCCTCAATACGGTGCACGTTCCAACGCTACGAATTCCGTGGAAGACATCGCTGAATTGGTGCGTTATGCTCACCTGTTCAAAGCACAAGTTTTTGTGGTGATCAACACCATCTTGTACGACAACGAACTCGACGACTGTAAAAAATTGATTTACAAACTGTACGACATCGGTGTGGACGCATTGATAGTACAAGACATGGCGATTATGGAAATGGATCTCCCTCCGATTGTCATTCACGCCAGTACACAAGCAAACAACCGCGATCCAAAACACGTAAAATTCCTGAAAGATGCAGGGATGCAACGTGTTGTATTAGCGCGCGAATTGAACCTAGATCAAATCAAAGATATTGCTAACGAAACCGATGTAGAACTAGAATTTTTCGTTTCAGGTGCTCTGTGCGTTTCCTTTAGTGGAAATTGCTACATGAGTATCGCGGGTGGAGAACGAAGCGCTAACCGTGGTTCTTGTGCACAAAATTGCCGTTTACCATACCAACTCATCGATGGAACGGGTGAAACGTTAATCGCCAACAGTCACTTACTTTCCATCAAAGATTTGGACTTGAGCGACCAACTTCCAAACCTCATCGAGGCAGGAATCACTTCCTTCAAAATCGAGGGACGTTTGAAAGACGTGGTGTACGTGAAAAACAACGTTTCCTACCTACGTAAAAGATTAGATGCATTTTTGGAAAACAGCGAAGACTTTACCAAAGCCTCTTCTGGAAGAACGTTTTATAGTTTTGATGCTGAAATGGACCGTAGTTTCAACCGCGGATATACCGACTATTTTGTCAATAAACGTACCGAAAAAATTGGCTCCTGGGAAAGTCCAAAATCCCAAGGACAGTACATTGGTAAAATTTTAGATACCAAAGGAAAAGGCTACCTCATCGAGAATGCTGAAATCCTAAACAACGGAGATGGTTTGTATTTCTTAAACGAAAACAACGAACCAGACGGAATGCAAGTGAACGTAGTCTTGAACAATGTTGTCATACCAAATACCTTCCGCGAAATTCCAGTTGGAACAGTCATTTACCGTAATTCCGATGCTGAATTTATCCGTTTGGTAGAACGAGAAGATAGCGCTGTTCGTAAGATTGGAGTGAACCTACATTTTTCAGAAACTGCAACCGGTTTCCAATTGACCGCAACCGACGAAGATGGTCATGCGGCGACAACCCAACTGGAAACTGCCAAAGAATTGGCAAAAAGTGCGAATTCCATTATCCCGAATCTAGAGAAAAACCTAGCAAAAACGGGGAATACACCGTTTATTGTCGACAACATACACATAGAAATTGCAGCAAATTGGTTTTTACCGATTTCAAAAGTGAACGAATTGCGTCGCGAAGTCTTGGAAATCTTGGTGGAACAACGCGTAAAAGAATACCACCGCGAAGAGTTCCAAATCATCAAAACGGATCATCCCTACCCTGTAACTTCACTCGACTATACCTACAACGTATCCAACAAACTAGCGCGCCAATTTTACGAGCGTCATAGCGTAACCGAAATCGAAAAAGCCTTCGAATTACAATGGGATCCAGGGAAATCGCGCGTCATGACCACCAAATATTGTGTGAAATACGAACTTGGCAAATGCGCACGTTACCAACGCGATACGATGGGAACAAAAGTAGTGGAACCACTTACCCTAAAACATGGCGAAAACGAATACAAACTGAAATTCAATTGCAAACCATGCGAAATGGAAATTTGGGAGAAAGATGCCGAGTTGACGTTTGAGGAAGATGAAGATTAAGATTTATGTACATCCCTAAACTGTTCGCACAACAAAATGAAACCGAAATTGTTCAATTTATTGAGCACAATAATTTTGGCATTCTAACAAACCAAGTCGACCAGCGACCATGGGCAACACATATCCCTTTTAGTTACAGTCAATCAAAAGAAGGAAAACACCAGCTTACAGGACATATTTCAAAAGCCAATAAACAATGGGAATCCTTTGAAAATGAAGATGAAGTCCTTGTGATTTTCTCAGGTCCACATGCATACATTTCTTCATCGTGGTATGATCATGAAAATGTGCCGACTTGGAATTATACTGCCGTTCATGTGTACGGAAAAATCTGCCTCTTAAATGAAGATGAGTTGTATCAAGAATTGGCTAAACTCATGGAAAAACAGGAAGCCGCAGTTCAAAATCCAAAAGTACTCGCTCAAATGCCTCAAGAGTTAGTTCGTAAAGAAATGAAAGGCATCGTTGGTTTTCGCATAGACATTACCGAATTTCAGGCAGTAGAAAAACTTTCTCAAAACCGAGATTCTAAGAACCATCAAGCAATTATTACCGAACTAGAACAATCCAACGACACATCTTCGCATACTATTGCAGGATTAATGAAAAAAAATAAAGAATAATGCTCACCCCTTTAGAAGAAACCCTCACCACACTTTATAAAGATGGAATGGTTACTTTTCTGAATAAGCACCCTGAATATTTTGAAGAAGCCATCCAATTAGCAATCACCGACAAACAACCATATTCTTGGCGTTCAGCATGGTTACTCTGGAGTGTAATGACCAAAAACGACCCACGATTTGACAAATACATTCCCTCCATCTTAGAAAGCATCAAAAATAAACAAGATGGACACCAACGGGAATTGCTCAAGATTTTATACCTACTTGAAATAAACGAAGAACACGAAGGATACCTTTTCGACCTTTGCATCTCCCTGTGGGAAAACATACAGAAAAAACCTTCTATCCGATATACTGCCTTTCGGTTCTTAGTAAAGATAACAAAAAAACACCCGGAACTTCGTAAAGAAATAGACTTCTTACTTGAACCACGTTATTTTGAAACCTTATCTCCAGGAGTTAAAAAAGGAGTTTTTAAGATGTTGAAAAATCAACATTGAAAGCGACTTCAACTGGGCAAAACTTTAATAAATCTCTAACTTAAACTCGTCACCTCCCTTAATCCCTGCACTACCGCTTGGTCTTCGAAAGCAATGCTTTCTCTCCTCGAGGAGGGAAACCTTAAGTTCTGCCTCTAAAAATAAAATTCATACTATGGTATTTTCTAGTTTATCCATTATAAACCATAACAATTTTTGAATCTATAAACCATCCACCTTTGAAGGGGGACCGAGGGGGATGACAAACGAATCACTTCTTTTCTATCTCCTTCAAACTCTCCATTTTCTTATTCGCTAAGAAACTAGTGATGTCTTCAAAATGTTCTTTTACTCGTTGATTACCGAATTCAAACACTTTATTCGCTAAACCATCCAAGAAATCACGGTCGTGGGAAACTAAGATTAACGTTCCATCAAAATCACGCAAGGCATCTTTGATGATGTCTTTCGTTTTCATGTCTAAGTGATTTGTAGGCTCATCCAGAATCAACAAATTAACAGGCTGTAATAATAATTTGATCATAGCCAGACGTGTTTTTTCACCTCCTGATAACACTTTCACTTTCTTTGTACTTTCCTCACCTCCAAACATAAACGCACCAAGAATGTCACGGATTTTCAAACGTGCATCACCTTCCGCTGCCTGATCGATCGTTTCAAAAATAGTTAAAGATTCATCCAATAAAGAAGCTTGATTTTGAGCAAAATATCCGATTTGAACATTGTGACCTAATTCCATTGTTCCTTCAAAATCAATCTCCCCCATGATCGCTTTGACCATCGTAGACTTACCATCTCCATTACGCCCAACAAACGCGACTTTCTCCCCGCGCTCAATCGTAATTTCTGCATTCTTAAAAACTACATGATCTCCATAGGATTTCGAAAGTTCTCTTGCGGATACTGGGTAGTTTCCCGAACGTGGAGCAGGAGGGAATTTCAAACGTAAAGCAGATGTATCCACTTCATCGACTTCAATAATCTCTAATTTTTCTAACATCTTTACACGTGACTGAACCACCAAGGTTTTAGAAAATGTTCCTTTAAATCGCTCTATAAATTCTGTTTGTTCAGCAATAAACTTCTGTTGATCATCAAATTGTTTTTGTTGCTGTTCGCGACGATCTTTGCGTAATTCTAAATACATGGAATAATTTACTTTGTAATCGTAAATTCTCCCCATCGTAACCTCAATCGTTCGTGTCGTTATATTGTTTACAAAAGCTTTATCATGCGATATAACCACTACTGCTTTCGCACTGTTTACCAAGAAATCTTCCAACCACTGAATAGATTCGATATCCATGTGGTTTGTTGGCTCATCTAATAATATTAAGTCTGGTTTTTGCAATAAAATTTTGGCTAATTCAATACGCATTCTCCAACCACCACTGAATTCAGAAGTAGGTCGATTAAAATCTGAACGTAAGAAACCTATTCCTTGCAATACTTTTTCCACATCCTCATCAAAATTGATTTCTTCAATGGAGTAATATTGTTCACTCAATTCCGAAACTCGCTCGATGATTTTCATGTAATCATCCGACTCATAGTCGGTACGAACTGTTAACTCATCATTCAACTTCTCTATCTCATCTTTCATCGCAAAAATAGAAGCGAAAGCTTTACTCGTTTCTTCAAATACGGTTGCATTATCTTCCGTCAATAAATGCTGTGGCAAATAGGCAATACGATATTCTTTCGGAGCAGAAACTTTACCGGTTGTTGGCTTATTGATTCCAGCTAAAATTTTTAACAAAGTGGATTTTCCTGCGCCGTTTTTTCCCATCAACGCTATCTTATCATTCTCATTAATTACAAATGAAACATCGCTAAATAGTTTCTTGCCACTAAACTCTACTCCGATTGCATCTATTGATATCATATTTTAATTTTTTAAATTCTTTTATCCGTTACTCGTGGGATGAACAATGTTTCATTCTTTCCTTGTGGGATGAAAAATGTTTCATCCCTACTCGTTATGTCTTTGTTTTTCGTACATTTCTTGAAATAAACCGCCTCTACGTAACAATTCTTCGTGTGTACCTTCTTCTACAATTTTACCATTATCTAATACATAAATTCGATCTACAAATCGTAAGGATGAAATTCGATGACTAACAATAACCGTGATACGTTCCATACTCGTATCCTCCACTGCTTTTAAAATCACATCTTCCGTTTCTGTATCTACTGCAGACAAACAATCATCCAATACCAACATATGTGGTTTACGAATCAATGCACGAGCGATACTTACCCTTTGCTTTTGACCACCACTTAAATTTACTCCGCGTTCCCCTAACAATGTTTCAAATTTATCTGGAAATGCTTCGATGTTATGGAATACGTGTGCTTGTTTACTAACAGAAATTAATTCTTCTTCGGTCACTTCATGATCTGTCACTCCAAAGGCAATGTTGTTCTTTATCGTATCCGAAAACAAAAACACTTCTTGAGGAACAACACCAATTTGTTTACGATAATCTTCTAAATTAATTTTCTTCAAATCTTGTCCATTTACCAGTACCTTTCCTGAAATTGGATCTAATTGTCGTAACAATACATTTAATAACGTTGATTTACCACTCCCTGTCCGTCCAATAAAACCAATTTTTTCTCCTGCTCGAAAAGTAAATGAAATATCATCTAATACTTTCACATCACTATCTTCATACGAAAAACTAACCTGATCAAATTCGATGGTTTGTATTTTCGGGAATTGGTTAGTCGTAGGATTCACAATCGCAGGCTGAATGCTCAAAAACTCATTGATTCGCTCTTGCGAAGCTGACGCACGTTGAATAATAGAAGTCACCCAGCCGACACTTGCAAAAGGCCATGTCAACATGTTGATGTAAAAAATAAACGCTACAATATCTCCTGGAGTAATTTGATTGGAATAAGTAAGTAATCCTCCATAATAAATTGCTAACAGGGTACTCAAACCGATCAAGAATACGATGGTTGGCATAAACAAGGCATTCACACGCACTTGCTTCATTGTTCTCTCCTTGTACATATCTGACGAAGCATCAAATTTTTGTTGCATTTCTATCTCCCTCAAATACGCTTTTATTACACGTATTCCTGAAAATGTTTCTTGTACAATGGTTGATAATAATGATTGTTCTTTTTGCACTAATTTACTTAAGGAATTCATTTTACTGGACACTTTATAAATCATTACAGACATAATTGGTAAAGGAATCAAAACAATTAAAGTCAAAGAAACATTTATTTGCAACATGGTATAAATAGCCATGACTGAAAGTATCGCCAAATTAATGGTATACATCAAACCAGGTCCTAAATACATTCTAACTTGAGAAACATCCTCAGAAATACGATTCATCAAGTCACCAGTTGTGTTTTTTTTGTAAAAAGAATAATTAAGTCGTTGGTATTGCACGTAAATCTCATTCTTTAAATCATATTCTATGTAGCGAGAAACGATAATAATGGTTTGTCGCGTCAAGAATAAAAAGAATCCTTTTAAAACCGAAAATAGAAGATACAATCCTGCCAACTTCAAACTTAACATCAAAATAGTTTGAAAATCAGTAGAGTGTTTAATTTCACCTAAGAAATCATTCGTTGCATTCTTTACAATTTTAGGCATTTGAATCCCAAAATAATTCGAGAGACAAATAAAGAGGATTCCTAATAGAATACGCCCTTTGTAAAGAATTAGATATTTATTTAAATAACTGAGTGACTTCATCTGATATTTTCCTATTTTTGCAAAGCTAATTGAATGATTTAACAAAATTGTTAGCAACTAGTAAATATTATTCGTTCTATATTATTTTTTGACTCGGATGTTTGAAATTATATTACATAAATCTAAATCCATTAGTGAAAGTGTCCAATCTTTCCTACTCAAAAAATCATTCAAAAACCACCATACATGTTAAACAGAAGACACTTACGAATCAAAGTATTACAGGTTCTTTATGCCTATTTTCAATCTGAGGGTACCGATTACAAAAATGTAGAAAAAGAATTAATGAATACAACAGAACGTATTTATGATCTTTATCTATACCTTTTGCTTTCTTTTGATGAATTAAAAGATATCGAAGAACAAAAAATAGCTGACAACAAGACGAAGTCTCGTGATACAAACGAACGTTTTATTGAAAACAAAGTTCTATCCTTATTGACATCAAGCACTACGTTGAGAGAGGCTTCTGAGGATAACAAAGTCAACTGGATTGGTGACGAACATAGAGAAATGTTTAAAAAAGTGATGCAACAAGTTCGTGAAAGTGAATTGTTTTTCAACTACATGCAATCGGATACAAATACATTTGAGGAAGACAAAAACTTTATCGTTTCGATTTTCAAAACGGAAATTGCTAATTCTGAATTGATTTATAATTTCTTTGAAGAAAAAAGTATACATTGGTTAGACGACATCGATTTAGCATGTTCTGCAGCATTAAAGACAATCAAACATGCAAAAGAAGATACACCAATCGAAATAATGGATTTATTTAAGGATCCAGAAGATGAAATTCCATTTATAAAGACTTTACTTCGTAAAACAATTGCAAACGATAATGAAAATGTTCTATTAATTGATGAACTGACAAAAAACTGGGAATTGGATCGTATCGCTAAAATGGATATCATCTTAATGAAAATGGCTATAACAGAACTTCAGGAATTTAACAACATCCCTAAAAAAGTAACATTGAACGAATATATAGAAATTTCTAAATTTTACTCAACTCCAAAAAGTAGCGGTTTTATTAATGGAATTCTTGATAAAGCAATAGATCGCTTAGAAAAAGAAAATAAAATTCAAAAAATTGGACGTGGCTTAATTGACTAAATATGACAAGTCGTCCGTCTGAGCGTAGTCGAAGACAAGACTAATCTTAAATAAAAACTAAATAAAAAATGAGAAAAATAGCATTTTTAGCACTCGGATTAGCACTATTTTCTTGTGCATCCAAAGACAAATTGGAAATAGGAAATAAAACATCTATTTCTGTTAACGACACATTTAACGCAGGTAAAGTAATACTTGGCGAAGAAGTAGAAGCAAATTTCACCATTAAAAACACAGGGAAATATCCTTTAATTATCGCAGAGGTAAAAGGAGAATGTTCATGTACTGTAGCTGAATTTCCGGAAGAACCTATTGAACCTGGAGAAACTGGTAAAATCTCAGCAACCGTTCGCACTGACAATGCTGCGGAAGGAATGTTGAGTAAAGGAGTTCGTATTATCGCAAATACAGAACCATCGTTAACAAAACTGACGATTAACGCAGAAATAGTTCGTAAATAATTAATAACCTAAAAATAAAAACAGAATGAATCCAAATTATGTAATGATTCCGTTGATGATCGTAGTATTCTACTTCTTTATGATCAGACCGCAACAAAAGAAACAAAAAGAATTAAAAAAATTCCGTGAAAATCTAGCTCCTGGAGATAAAGTGGTTACTATCGGTGGTGTTCACGGTAAAATCTTAGAAATTAATGACAATACTGTATTAATCAACTCAGAAGGAAGTAAAATCCGTTTTGAAAAATCAGCGATTTCTCAAAGTTCAGCTGACTTATTAGGTACAGATAACAAAGCTTAATAAAATTAAATCCTTGAAAAGCTCATGTTCGCATGGGCTTTTTCTATTTTACACAAAAAAATAAGACCTTATCTTCAAGATTATCCCTATTTTTATCCTATAATACTTCTTTTTCATGTTAAAGTTAAACTTAACCATAACTTCATTTTTAATGCTGACCATTTTTACAGCATGTAAAAAAGACAGAACAATTTCAGGCTTTGACTCTGAGTTATTTGCAAAAGCTCAAAAAACGGATGGGTTTAGATATTACAATGATAGTGAAGAATTTTTAACCTCACCGAAAGCTGCTGGACATAAATCGTTATATCTTAGAACAAAATATAACGATATAGCCTCTGAAATGTTAGACCTAAAAGGAATGGTAATACAAGGAGCAAATTTCCCTGATGGTTCATTGATTGTAAATGAAATGAGTTCTACCAAAGGTATTGTCGATAAAATTGCAATCATGTTCAAAGACCCAAAAAATCAATATGCAGATAAAAATGGATGGGTGTGGTCATACATGAATAAGGATAATACAATTATCGAATCAGCTAATAGAATGGGGGTTTCATGTCTTAGCTGTCATACTTCAGGAAACGGAACGTTAATGTCTAACTACTTTCTTCAAGCTAAATAAAGATTCATCGAATTTTACTTATTAAGAAATCTGTTCTTCGGTTTATAGCTCTATTTTTCTCTGAGTCATTTGTGACTTTTGGCATTGTCGAACCAAAACCTTTTGCCTCCAACCTATTTGCATCAATCCCTAAACGAATCAAATATTCTTTCACCGCTTTTGATCGAGCTTCTGAAAGCATTAAGTTCTTCGATGCATCTCCTAAATCATCTGTATGACCCTGTATTACAATGTCAATATTTTGATTTTCAAGCATGAATTTGGAAAACTCTTTGATAATAAACATCGATTTTTCTGTTAATAAACTTGAGTTTGTTGCAAATAAAATATTTTTAATTGCATAGGTCATCCCCTCTTTCAGAGGACTAACATCCATATTCAAACTTCGAATAACCATAGAAGTGGCAGCACCTCCATCCATAATGGAATTCTCTAAATACTCGCTCGCAGATGTAGTTTGTAAGTGAATCGCTTCTCCATCTAATATGTTATTTTCTTCTTCTAACTTTGAAACTTGAGCTGACAATGATTGCTCTGAGGATTTAGATGTTACTATACTTGAATTACCCTTTTCTCCATTTTCTAACTTGGGGGGATTCTTTTCAATTGATTTTTGAGCAACAACAACGGAGTCATTTGAGTTGACACGTTGCTGAACATGATGAGTTTCTGCTGCTTTTGTATGTAAATAATCTTTATGATTGACTACTGCTGAAGTTGAATCTTTAGAATTAGAATGCTTATTAATCGCTATCTCTTCTTTTTTATGATCCTTTTTCTCACCCGTTACAAATTCTCGAATTTTCTCTATTTCCTTTTTTGAAATCATTTTGGTATCAAAAGAATGACCTTCTTTCTTAACGGTTATTGCAACATCTTGTGGATCCTCTACACGAACAATTGCAGCATATTTTCCATCATGACCATTTACTTTTACTTTTTCTGTTTCACCTGTACTGCCATACGCAATTTCAATCATTGCTCCATCAAGAGGCTTACCTGATTCGTCTCTTAAATCTCCTTTAATTAATGCAACTGGATGAGGTCGTGCTTCTTTGTATAAATCAAATTGATAAATATTCCAATCACCTTCATGTTTGGAAGAATAATACGCTAATTTTCCATCTGTAGAAACAAAAATTCCAACTTCATCGTCTTTTGTGTTAATCGGATAACCAATATTTTTTGGTTTTGACCATAGCTCTTGTCCATCTACCCCCTTCTTTACTCTCCCTTTTTCATCTCTTTCTAAACGTGTGTAAAAAATATCTGTTCCACCAACACCTCTTCGTGATTCAGAAGAAGAAGATACAAAATAAAGTGTTTCAGAATCTTGATGTAAAAACGGACTTTTATCTTTTCCAGGTGTATTCAATTGACTTATAGGGACTGCATTCGACCATTTCCCATTGGTCATACGATGCGAAATATACAAATCATTATCCTGCGTTCCCGAACCAGCTTTCGTGAAAATTAATGTATTTCCATCTGCAGATAACGTTGGTTGTGCTTCCCAACTTGTCGTACCATTAATACCTGGACCTAAATTCTCAAATTTTGTCCACGAAAAATCATTCCCTCCAGCACCTGATCGTTCATATCGAGTAATATACAAATCACAATTACGATACTTTTGACCTTGACTCATAATATCTTTACATGCACAAAAAATCATTTCTTTGTTGTCTACAGCCATCGTTGCTGCCCCATATCCATCAAAATATCCATCATTAAAAGGTGCAGTAAAAGGCACCCCTGACGTAAATGGTTCTGTATTACTTGGTCTTTGTGAAAACGTAAATTGTTCTGAATGATGTATTACTGGGTCTCCTGCTATTTTCTTTTCTACACGACGTGTATAAAATATCACTTCATTATCAGGAGAAATCATCGGTATATAATCATCTATTTCTGAGCTTACATACGGAACTTTGACAGGCTGAAATGGTACTGGGTTGTTGTATAAAGCAACCTCATCTTCTAACTGAGATACAACATCTTTTATTTCAGCCAACTTTTGATCGTGATCAGAAGCGTACCTATCAACCTCCTTTGATTCATAATTCTGAAACTCTTTCAAATACTTAAGTGCTGTTATATTATCTTTTTGAAAATAATTGATAACTCCTAAATAATAAAAACAATTTGCATGATAATCTGGACAGAAAGAAAGTGCTTTCAGAAACATCTCTTCAGCTTTAAGCATACTTTTATCACCAGCTATATTTCCTGCATCGGTACCCTTACCAAACAAGCGGTCAGCATCTTCAAATGCATATACTCCAAACTCATAATAAGCCATCGCATTGTCAGGAGCTATCGCTATCGCTTCATTAAAAGATATAACTTTTTCACTTCCAACTGTAGCTTCTTTAGCTTTTTGGATCAATTTAAAAGCTTTTTTGGGCGGTTTCCCACAAGAAATGGTTGGATCTTGAGCTACTAACTGTTTGGATAAAACAAATATTAAAAGGAGTAGTGTATTCTTCAACATCTTAAGCATTTTTTAAGTTATTATATCTAACGTAAAAAACACTTAAAATGTTTTAATTTTACGCAAGTATTTTAACCCACTCAATATCAATAAAATCAGTTACTTTTTCATTTAACAATGCAAGATCTAATACTTCTTTCATTGTCTTTACATAGTGAAATGTTAACCCTTTTAAATAACTTGCTTTAATTTCCTCTATGTCTTTACGATTTTTATCACACAAAATGATCTCAGTAATCGATGCACGCTTTGCTGCCAAGACTTTTTCTTTAATTCCTCCAACTGGTAAAACTTCACCTCGCAAGGTAATCTCGCCGGTCATAGCAAGTTGTTTTTTTACTTTTCGTTGCGTAAACAAAGAAGCTAAAGAAGTCAACATGGTAATTCCAGCACTAGGACCGTCTTTAGGTGTCGCCCCCTCTGGAACATGAATATGAACATTGTAATTATCAAAAACCTCTTGTTCTAACTCGAGAAAATGACTATGCGATTTTAAATACTCTAAAGCGATAACAGCAGATTCTTTCATTACATCACCTAAATTCCCTGTCAGTGTTAACTTACCTTTTCCTTTGGTAATTGAAGATTCAATAAATAGAATATCACCACCAACACTTGTCCATGCCAATCCTGTAACCACACCAGCTACATCATTATTCAAATATTTAGTACGAGACCTGCCTACTCCCAATACTGTATTTAAATCCTCCTCGGAAATTTTTATCACAAACTCTTCTTCCAAAGCGATTTGTCTCGCGCGATTTCTTACTAATTTAGCAACTTGTTTATTTAAACCTCGTACGCCAGATTCATTCGTATACTCTTCAATTAATTTTTCAAGTACTTTTTTATCTATAGAAATGTCTTTTTTTGAAATTCCATGCTCTCTTATTTGTTTTGGAATCAGATGACTCTTAGCAATTTCTATCTTCTCTTCAATCGTATACCCATTGACTTCAATAATTTCCATACGATCTCTTAATGGACCTTGAACCTCAGAAAGTGAATTAGCCGTCGCTATAAACATGACCTTTGATAAATCAAATTCTGTTTCGATATAATTGTCGTAAAATGCATTATTTTGTTCAGGATCCATTACTTCTAACAAGGCTGAAGATGGATCTCCATGGTTGCTTCGTCCCAACTTATCTATTTCATCCAAGACAAATACAGGATTTGCTGTTTCTGCTTTTTTCAAATTTTGAATGATACGACCAGGCATTGCTCCAATATAAGTCTTTCTATGTCCCCGAATCTCTGATTCATCATGTAAACCTCCTAGAGACATGCGAACATATTTACGACCCAATGCATCTGCTATTGATTTACCTAATGATGTTTTACCAACTCCTGGAGGTCCATAAAAGCAAAGTATTGGTGACTTCATATCTCCTTTCAATTTCAATACCGCTAAATATTCAAGAATACGTTTTTTTACATCTTCTAACCCAAAATGATCTCTGTTTAATACTTTTTCGGCAAACTTTAAATCCAAAGCATCTTCTGAATACTCACCCCAAGGTAAATCAATCATCATTTCAAGGTAATTCAGTTGTACTGTATATTCAGCTCCCTGAGGATTCATACGTTGAAATTTATTCAATTCTTTCGCAAATATTTTAGAAACCTTTTCATCCCACTTCTTACTCTTCGCTCGCTCTTCTAAATCTTGAACTTCCTGCTCTTGTGGATTATCTCCTAACTCATCTTGAATAGTTCGTATTTGTTGATTTAAAAAATACTCGCGTTGTTGCTTATCAATATCATGTCTTACTTTCGATTGAATTTCATTTCGAATTTTTAATACTTCTGTTTCCATCGACAAATGCTCTAATACCATATAAGAACGTTTTTTGATATCTAACTGCTCTAATAATTGTTGCTTCTTAGATACATCCGCATTCATATTTGAGCAAATGAAATTTACTAAAAATGTTGGGCTATCAATATTTCCAATAGCAAAAGATGCTTCTGAAGGTATATTCGGACTCTGACGTATAATTTCTAATGCATTTTCCTTAATCGAAGCAAATACTGCCTCCATCTCTTTTGACTTTTTGTCATAGGGTTTCTCTTCAAGTAGCTTAACAGTCGACTTTAAATAAGGTTCACTTTGCGTTTCTTTCACTAATTTAAACCTTCTACGTCCTTGTAAAATAACAGTAGTACTACCATCAGGCATTTTCAACATACGTATGATTTGTGCTACTGTCCCAACCTTATGTAAATCCTTTAATTCAGGACTCTCTACATCTTGATCTTTTTGTGATACAACACCGATAATTTTATCTCCTTTATTAGCATCTTGTATCAATCTTATAGATTTATCGCGACCAACTGTAATTGGTATTACTACACCTGGAAATAACACATTATTACGCAATGGTAGAATGGATAATTCCTCCGGAAAATCTTGTTTATTCATGGACTCTTCCTCCTCTTGTGTAATTAAAGGAATAAACTCCGCCTCACTTTCAATATCAGAAGAAAACTGTACTAATGGTAACTCAAAATTGTCGTAATTCATAATATATAATGTCAAATTGTCATAATTAATCAATAAAAACAAGATCCAACTGTAGTATCGTTGAAACTATTTTACATGGTACTATTTTGTCAAACTATATGCCATTTATTTAAACTGACATTTTAATTGTTGCTTAGAAGGATTCAAGTAAAATTTTATAAATTTGTAATTATATAGTTTTATGTCAAGCTAATAACTCATACTAAATCTATAGATATTTAAAAAAAACGCTTTAATCAATGTACACTTAGCGATCCATCTTTATAAG
>CANCJF010000036.1 GCA_947378245.1 Bacteroidota bacterium | reverse complement strand
AGTGTGTTAAATGCTGTAAGAAATAAATTAGTGCATCGAATTATGGCTGTAATTAACAGAAAAACACCATACATTAAAAAAATAACAGAAAAACTATCAGAAAATGAAATGAAAGTTTGCATTTTAACATAGAAATCTCTGCGCTAAAATACATCCAATTATATTACAAAAACCAAAGTTTTACACTGCACAAATCAGAAATTGTAAACAACTATTACTTAGAGGATAATAAACTGAAAGAAAAAATCGACAACTTATTTTTGGAATACAGAAATGCACAAAAATGTTTAATTTAGCCTAACAATATTAGAATTATGAAAAATATTTTCACCGAAGAAGTAAGCAACGAAATCATTGCTCGTATCAACACTCTAACTAGCGAAACACAACCTGTATGGGGTAAAATGAATGTCGCTCAAATGCTTGCACATTGCAATGTTACTTACGAAACTGTATATACCGACAAACATCCAAAACCTAATTTCTTTTTAAAATTCATTTTAAAAAGCTTTGTAAAAAAATACGTTGTCACAGAAGCAGTTTATAAAAAAAGCAGTCAAACCGCTCCGTATTTTATCATTGCGGATCAACGTGATTTCGAAGTGGAAAAGAAAAAATTGATTGATTACATTATGAAGACGCAACAATTAGGAGAAAACCATTTTGAAGGTAAAGAATCTGTTTCATTTGGTAAATTAACTAAAAATGAATGGAACAACTTATTCTACAAACATTTAGACCACCACATAAGCCAATTTGGAGCTTAACACATTGAAAAAGTCAATTATCACAGCTTGTATGTTTCTGAGCATCACTTTTAGTCATGCTCAGAAACAACAATTTTTCTCCTTTGAACTTGGTGGTAGCGGAGGTTTAGTATCCATCAACTACGAAAGAAATTACCTAGAAAGAAAGAACTACTTTCTGCAAGCGCGTGTTGGTTTTAGCTACGCACCAATTGATGCAAACAATGGCGGGGTTCTTATTTTTCCAATCTTGACCCATGCTGTTATTGGTCCAAAAAATCACAAAATAGACTTTGGAATCGGACAAACACTTTCCATGACCACCAAGGGAAACTTTTTTATTCTTATGCCATCTTCGATCGGCTATCGTTATCAGCCATCTTCTAAAAAATACTATTGGAGATTTGCTTACACCCCCATTTTCTCTTATCTAATCGATTTTCAAACGCAACATTGGGGAGGAATTACCTATGGTTATAATTTTTCAAGAAGATGAGATCATTCATTATACTAGCAATTGCTATTTATTGCATTTCTTGCAATAAGAAGAAACTATTTGATGGACCTTCTTCTTATGCCGACGGGTTTGAAGATTACGACACCACTTTTCAGATGATCGAAATTGAAAACAAATATTGGTCCTTCTTTCAAATAACAAAAGAACATAATAAGCTTACAGTCGATAGCACCTTCAGTCATTCTGGAAAAAAATCCATTAAATGTCTCGCAGAAAAATCGGATGATATTATATCAAAATGTAGCTTCTCCAAACAAAAAATGGCATTTTGGGAAGGAGAAACAATGGTTTCTGAAGCATGGTATTACATCAAAGGAGATAAACCAATTGAATGGTTATTCCTAATGGACCTGGAAGAACAAACAGCGATTGGTGCAGGTCCAGGTATGAGATTAGCTTTAGTAGAAAACAAAATCCGTGTGGAACATAAATACCTCAATAAAGATATTATTCAACCTACCGGTAGCGAACACAAATTCATTCGTAATAAATGGAACAAATTACGTTTTGAAACCCATTTATCAAAAGAGAAAAATGGATGGGTAAAAGTATATCAAAACGATACATTAATTATACAACAGATTAATTGGAACAGCTTACCTCGTGATATTTTATATTTCACACAAGGTACAAAAGGAATGTACAGTAGTGTAGAGTTTGGCGTGACAGCTAATTCTCACAATAATGATGTAACTTTGTACGTTGACGACATAAACGTATATAAACTACCTTAATATGATCAGACGCTTAAAACTTACCTATGCACTTTACAACTTTTTCCATAAAAAGTATTTGGTACATAACCTCCCATCTTATAAAAAATATGGTTTAACTAAAAAATACTATTCACCCATATCAAGCACCGACTTTGAACACCTCCCTCATGCACCTTTAAACATTGATCAATTCAAATTAAGGAATTCTTCTATTTACAAGGAAAGCACTCTTGAAACACAACAACAAATTGAAAACTATTCAACAACAGGGTATATCGTACTGAAAAAATACCTGACTGATCTACAAGCGGATAATATCAATCATGAAATTGACACATTATTGAACCTAAAAAAAGTAAAGTTTAAATACGGCAATAAAATCATGTTTGCTTTACATCATTCTCAACTGCTTCGAGACACAGGTAAAGATGAAAGATTAATGGAATTATTAAACGTGTTGATCGATGGTAAAGCAACACTATTTCAAAGTATTAATTTTTTATCTGGCAGCGAACAAGACACACACTCGGATAGTATCCACATGACAACCTACCCATTAGGAGGACTGTTAGGCGTCTGGATAGCATTGGAGGACATTGACGAAACAAATGGGGCTCTTCATTATTATCCAGGGAGTCAGAATCTACCTTATTACTTAAATAAAGATTACGACAATGTTGGATCAACTTTTTTAATTGGCGACAAAAACTATTCGGAGTATGAAAAGATGCTGAAAGAAAAAATTAAAACATTAGGTTTACAAAAAGAAATTTTTCGAGCAAAAAAAGGAGATGTATTAATTTGGCATGCAAACCTTTTACATGGAGGTGAAACACATCCTGACAAAAATAAAACTCGAAAAAGCATGGTATTTCATTACTTCAAAGAAGGAAGTGTATGTTATCATGAATTAACGCAAAGACCAGCCTTAATTAGACAAAAGACATAAAGACAAAAGATAAAAGACATAATATCGGTCTTTAATCTTTAAGCGAAGGGGTCTTTCCTCTTTAAGCGAAGCGGTCTAATCTAAAGTGATTGGTAGAACAGCTTCAGACAAATTAACATCGTAAATATTATAGTTACACTGCATCTCATCTAATGTAATTCCTGCCATCATTGCTCTTTTCAATGCTTTATAATATTGGAAATGAGTATCGTCATTCACTGTATTGATCGAAGCACCTAAATTTACTGGTTTTGACCAACTACCTCCATTATTTTGAGTTACATATACATCATATCCTCCCATTCCTTTATGTCCATCTGAACTAAAAAACAAGAATTTTCCATCAGGAGTTAAAAAAGGAGTTGTTTCTCTGCGTAATGTATTTACATGTGCGGGCATAGGCAAGGCTTCACCCCATTTTTTACCATCTTTACGAACAATAAATAAATCCATGGAGCTTGTTTCACCGTTTCTATCGGATACAAAAACCATCATGGATCCATCTGCAGTCATTGTTGCTGCTCCATCATAATACGAAGTATTAATAGATTCATTACTAATCAATTTTGGTTTTGCCCATTTTCCGGCTTTCAAATAAACCTCGCAAATATCAGAACTTTCTGTTTGAACTTCTAAATCAGTTTGCGTCGTATTTAAGGTTAATAATGCATAATCCGCAGCCTCATTTACATACGTAAACGTCTCAAAACCTGGACCATTAATTTTATCTAGTTTATTGGTAATACTATCCCACATTTTAAATTGTTCATTCCATTTTGCACGGTAAACATCTTCAAAAAATTGCTCATCATCCGGATTTTTCATCCCTCCTGTCGTATTACTTTTTCGAGCAGCAAAATACAAAGTCGTTCCATTTTGAGTCAAAACAGGAGCATACTCATTAAATTCTGTATTCACATCGCCAGGTATTAATTTACGAGCAAATGGTTTGTTTTTAGCAAGCTCCGCTTTCGCAAATTTACATTCTTCCATTTTATCCCATACATGTAAGTCTTCCGCTCGTTGTTTTGAAAGTTCATTTAATGCGCGACCGTAATTTGCCAATGCAGAATCTAACACACCATTTTGATGATAACACCTTCCCAATAATTCATGTAAATCTGCATCAACTTCCTTATCCTTTTTTCGTGCAGATTCAATATGTTTTAATGCCATCGTGTAATTATTCAATTTATAATAACACAATGCCACCCAATATGAAGCCTTCCAAGATTCAGGATCTTTTACTTCTGCTTGTTTAAACATCCCTAATGCTTCCTTATAATGCCCATCTGAGTAATAATGTTTTGCTTCCTCAATCACTAAGGTTGCAGCAGTTTTCTGAGCAAAATTTGAAGTAGAATCTGGTGGTGTTTCTAGAGAAAAAGCAGAAATTTGACCGACAAATAAAAAAGAAATACAAAGAATGAAAAACTTCATAAAAAAGGAATAAAATATAAGTGTGATAAAATTAGATAAAATACACAAAACCTAGCGTCAAGTCACGTATATGAAAACAAGAAGTTATACACAAATAATTGCTTAAAACAGAAAAGTGAACCGAGATGAATTCGTATCTTTACACCTTAATAAAACAATATAATATGACTTTAAATGCTTTAACAGCCATTTCTCCTGTCGATGGAAGATATAGATCAAAAACGGAAGAATTAGCGCAATTTTTCTCTGAATTTGGATTAATTAAATACCGTGTACAGGTAGAAATCGAATACTTCATTGCCATGGTTGAAGCGCAAGTATCTCCATTACAATCCTTTCCTTTAGATAAAATCCCAACATTAAGAAACATCTACTTAAATTTCACTGAAGAAGATGCACTTTGGATTAAAAGCTCCGAAAAAATTACAAACCACGATGTGAAAGCGGTTGAATATTTTTTGAAAGAACAAATGTCTCAATTAGGACTTGACCAATACCTTGAGTTCATACACTTTGGATTGACTTCGCAAGACATCAATAATACGAGTATTCCACTTTCGCTGAAAGAAGCACTTACACAGGTATATTTCCCATTATTAAACAAGGTTATCTCTAAATTAAACGAGTTAAAAGTGGAATGGAAAGATGTCTCTATGTTAGCTAAAACACATGGTCAACCTGCATCTCCAACACGTTTAGGGAAAGAAATTCAAGTGTTTTCCGAACGATTAGAAAAACAGTTAGCACAAGCAACTGCTGTTCCTTTTTCTGCTAAATTTGGCGGGGCGACAGGAAACCTAAACGCACATCATATTGCTTTCCCTGGCCACGACTGGGTTGCTTTTTCTAATAATTTCGTGAATAATGTACTTGGTTTAGATAGAAGTCAAACAACTACGCAAATTGAGCATTACGATAATTTAGCAGCCTTATTTGATGCACTTAAGCGTATCAACACAATCATTCTTGATTTGAATCGTGATATGTGGATGTATGTATCTATGGATTATTTCAAGCAAAAGTTAAAAGAAGGGGAAATTGGATCTTCCGCAATGCCGCACAAAGTAAATCCAATTGATTTTGAAAATTCGGAAGGAAACATTGGTATCGCGAATGCTTTATACGAACATTTAGCAGCTAAACTTCCAGTCTCTCGTTTACAACGTGACTTAACTGACTCTACGGTTCTTAGAACAATCGGTGTTCCGTTAGCGCATTCATTAATTTCTATGAAATCAACGCTAGTAGGATTGGAGAAATTATTATTAAATGAAGAAGCGTTCGAAAATGATTTAGAGAAAAACTGGGCGGTAGTTGCAGAGGCGATCCAAACAATTTTACGTCGTGAAGGTTTCCCAAAACCATACGAGGCATTAAAAGGTTTAACACGCAAAAACGAAGCTACTACAAAAGCATCTGTGCATGCATTCATTGAAACGCTAGCGGTTTCGGAAGAATTAAAAGAAGAATTAAAACAAATTACTCCTCAAAATTATACGGGGATACAATTGGTTAAATAACATACTTCACATTTCAAAAAACACCAACTTTGGAATTCAAACTTTTTTTCAGAAGCAAATTCACAAAGTTGGTGTTATTATTATTGGCTTTATCGTAGTTCAGAAGTATTATTGCAACCCTTGATGGTTGTCCTTATATATTTTTACGGGCGAAGGTTTAGCAAACACACAAGTGATTCCTTATATACTAGCTGTGTTATTAATAGATTAGAAAATAAGAAAAGAGGAACGAAATAGTGGGGTACCGATAATCAAAAACACTATTTTATTAATTGTACTTTTAATCGTATTCAAACTGATAACAAATAAAGAAGCTCAATTCATTTATTTTCAATTTTAATGAAAATGAATAAAGAAATAACAAAAACAATGATTAGTATAAAAAATACTCAGCTTAGTTTTGTTTTCAAACTAATTCAACATTCGTTCATCGTCTTATTATTTTTGTTAATTCCAACATTAATTTACATTCTTAAAGACCCATATAAAGACTTTGGAAATCATAAAGATTATAGACTAACATATTATTTTCACATCCCTGGAGACATGACTGTAAAAAGATTGGAAAAAGAACAAAAAAACATAAATACCTTTATTTTAGGTTCTTCACGTTCTGTCCCAATGTATTCATGCTATATTAAACACAAAATATTCAAGAATTCAAAAGATATTAAACCATTTCATTTTTCAACGTGGCAAGAAAGTATTGGCGGAATATATGAAAAAATGAAATATTTAAATCGTAAAAAATATAAAATAAAAAACTGTATCATTCTGATTGACAACAAAAACACATTTAAGAATCAGGGAGAAGTAATTCAAGACAATCATTATATACTGACAGGGAAATCAAAATTCAGAACTTATTATGAGCATTTCCTCCAATTCTTTTACTATTCTGGAAAAAGACTACCTGAAAACATAAAGATTCTCTTTGGATATAAAAATAAAAACGAAATAAATTACGCTGATTTGGAAACCAATGACTTATATCATAAATGTGATTTATACCATCAAGAAAATAAAATGGATACTTCTCTTTTTTTTAAATCGATTCCTATAAACCATGAAAAATACGACCTCTACCCAAGAAAAAAGCATTCGACATTTTCACAAAATCAAATTTCAAAAGTTGAGCAAAATTATTTAATTTGGATAAAAAACATTCTCAAAAAAAACAGAACAAATTATTTAATCATTATTGCTCCTATGTACAACCAAAAAAATTTCAGCATTAAAGATCAAACAATTATATCTAAAATATTCGATAACCGTATCATAGATTTTTCTGGTGTTAATTCGATTACCGAAAATCAAAATTACTATTCTTCAACTTCACATTATTATCCTATAGTAGGTAAAATAATGATAGATTCCATTTCAAAATCAAAATTATTATATAGATGATATTTAATTCTTTTGAATATTTATTTTTTTTTCCAACTGTCTATATACTTTATTGGCTGTTAAACATTTACGCTCCAAAATTACAAAACTCTTTACTTGTTATGGCGAGTTTTGTTTTTTATGGGCTTTGGAGTGTAAAATTCTTGTCTGTTTTATTAATTTGTATTTTAACTAATTATATTCTAGGATATAAAGTATCTAAAGATGAGAACAATAAAAACCCAATAATTTATGTAACGATTAGCTTAATACTAAATGTTGGCTTATTAGTCTTTTTAAAATATTATAATTTCTTCATCGAGGAACTAAATTTTCTCCTAAATTTATCTAACAACAATCTTAATATCCCACTATTATCTATTGTTATACCAATCGGTATATCTTTTTATACTTTTCATGGGATTTCATATATCTTGGATGTATATAAAGGGAAAATTCAACCTGAAAAAAATTTAATAAATTATTCTCTTTTTGTAAGTTTCTTCCCCCTATTAGTTGCAGGTCCAATTGAAAGAGCTGAACATTTATTACCACAAATACAAGCAAAAAGAAAATTCAATTACCAACAATCAGTAGAAGGGTGTTACTTAATTATATTAGGCTTATTTAAAAAAATTGTAATAGCTGATAGTTTAGCAATTATTGTAAATAATACCTTCGAAAATTATCAATCATTCACTGCTTTATCACTTATTATTACAGCAATATCTTATAGTTTTCAAATATATTGTGATTTTAGTGGATACTCAGATATCGCAATAGGATCAGCAAAATTATTAGGATTCGAAATGCTCAGTAATTTTAACTTCCCTTATTTCGCTAAAAACATCCCTGATTTTTGGAGGCGATGGCACATATCCTTATCTACTTGGTTTAGAGATTATTTATACATTCCTCTTGGTGGCTCAAAAAAGGGTGAATTTAAAACAATTCGTAATGTTTTTATCATATTTCTTCTAAGTGGACTTTGGCATGGAGCTAATTGGACATATGTGTTTAGAGGCTTTTTAAATGCATGTTTATACGTCGCGGTCATTTTATTCAAGTCTAAGAACGCACCAAGTAAAAATCATTCCAAATTAAAATCTTTAAGTCAAATGTTTTTAACATTTTCATCTGTTACAATACTTTTTGTGTTTTTCAGATCAAGAACTATTACAGATGCATTTTTATATTTTAGAGCAATAATTGCAAACATCTATGACTGCCCTGAAAAATTATATAACGGCGAAGGATTGAGCAACATTAATGCCTTTATTTATATAATTCCTATGCTATTTATTGATTGGAAACTTAGATTCAATGAACGTAAAGTCGATACTCCATTCTTTAAAAAAATAGCTTATCTATTAATAATCATCACTCTATATAAAATTATTAGTTCTGAGGAAACTCAATATATTTATTTTAAATTTTAACTAATCAACAAATACTCTATCTTTTCCATCAAACTCTGGGGCTTGGATTGATATTACTTTTAAAGGTATCTCTGATGTTACTTTTACAGAATGAGGTGTATTTTCAGGAACAAAAATGATGTCCCCTTTTTTGACTTCAAAATTTTTATCTCCTAAATTCATTACACCTGTACCCTCAAGGATAATAATAGTTTCACTATGGGTTATATGTTTATGCAATTTCACTTCTTTTTTAATAAAAATTAAAAAGGTGGAAGCATTTTTATCCGAATTCAATTTCTTAATTAAGACATTGTCATAGGGTTCGCGTATTTGAACAGTATCTATATTCATCGAGGATTGCGCATACAAACTAATCCCTGACAAAAAAGTCAGAACAAATGATAAACTAACCTTTTTGAAACTTCGCTTTAACATAAAAATAAAATTTAGAGTGAGTAATAACTTCAGAAGCTATCAGAAATAAAATAGGCAATATCGGTAAAGTATATCGTTCTTCTAATTCTCTGAAATAATAAGCCAAAAACAGTACATAGAACAAAGTAGACAGTGACAACAAACGAGTGAAAAAGGTTAATCTGGGAACAAAGAAACTTAAAAATAAGATCACAAATACTCCAAAATGAACAAATAGAGAGAGAATTCGAGCACTTTCCATACCTAAATTTCCTCGCCAAGGATGTTGGAAGATATACAAATTCAAATTAGAATGAAAGGACATTTCTTTCAAATAATGAATCGGTACAAGTACATGATACTTAAACCAATGTTTCGATTTGTAGGTAGTAATTAGTTTATTAAATAATCCGATGACCTTTTGTTCTTCCACTACAAGGGTAGAAGGTAATTTTGAGTTAGATAACAAATACGGCTTTTGAATATTTACGGTATGTTGATAGTTTAAAAAAGCCAATTGAATTCTTTCTTCCCCTAATTCTCGAACAATTTCTGTCGGGATGATTGAAATAAAACGTTTAATCGGATTCCCTTGAATTGAATCCGGATAAATAACCTGCTCCCAAATTGGTCCAACGTACTCATGAAAATCTTTTCCAGAAATCCCCCAACATTTTCCAAACGCCCAAATTGTCCGATGCGTTGGACGGTAAATAGTTTTCACCTCTTTGTCATAGACAGGATATAATCCTGGGAACTCTCCGCATATATTTACCACGCGAACTTGCCAACACAACAAGGGAATCAAGGAAATACTCAAAAAAATAAATACCTGTAGCAATCGCTTCTTAAGTGTCAACTGATTTTTTTGAGAATAAAAAACAAGCACTAATAAAGGAATTAAAAACATTCCCAACACGGGTCGAATCAACACTAAAAAAGAAAGAATTAATGAAGCTTTTAAGAATAATGTTTTCGAAGTGCTTATCCAACCTTTTTGTGAAAAGTATACATAAAAGATCAAAAAAGCTGGAGTAATCGCTTCGGTCAAGGTATAAAAAACGAATCCAGAAGCAATTGGAAATATCCCGTATAGAACCGAAAGAATAAACGAAAACTTATTTGAATTAGTCAGTTTTTCCAAGATTTTTAGTAAATAGACCGCCGAAACTGAAAATAGAAATAACTGAGTATATTTCAAAAAAAATAATCCCTTCTTCAACCCAAATAAAGCATAAAATGGAAGTATAAATAAACTGTAACCTGGAGGTCGACTAAAATACTGCTGCCTGCCTACGCTTCCATCTGTCCAACCTTTACCACCAACGAAATTCATAACTGGTTTGATATAAATAACATCGTCAGAAGTCAAAACTGTTTCACCCAAACGTACTTTTTCAGGTGTACTGTTCATCAACGTATGAATATTAAACGTATGAAAGAATGCTCCTACCAAAAATGAAAAGAGAAATAAAACCACATAACGATTGTTCAAGGGCCTAAGTAAACGATTCATTTGATTCATATCTTAGGTAAAGATATTTATTCTTACTTGAATTAACATCGCTACATTCATAAGTATCATAGTCTATAGAATAACCAAGTGGACTAAGCGCTAATTTTGCAATTCAAAGTACCCGAATTTATGCACGAAAAGTTAGTTCAATCTTTAGAAAATCAAATCGACTTTCAAGAGTTTAAACTAACCTCTTTATTAGAAATAACCAATGCAATCAATACCAAACAACCCGTTGAAGTTCTTACAAAAATCCTAGGATTTATTTTAAAAGAACAACTTGGATTTTCAAAATTTATTTTACTTCACAAACAAGAAAGTTGGAAAACTTTATTAAAAACAGGTGTCAAAGGTTCGATTAAAGAAGAAGCAATTATTTTGAATCTTGCTCGTTTTAAAGAAATTACAAGTATTGAATCTTCTCCATCCGAAATTATTACTCAATTCGACAGTATCGTTCCTGTTTTTCATCAAAAAGCACCGCTTGCCTATTTATTAATCTCCGGCGAATCTATCAAAAATAGACCGTCTGCAGAGACCATTAATAACATGCGCTTTGTGCAAACACTTGCAAACATTATTGTAGTAGCGATAGAAAACCAACGAATGATGCAGGTAAGTATCAAACAAGCACGACTAAAAAAAGAACTAGAGGTCGCTTCCGAAATGCAAAAAATGTTGTTCCCTTCTGACTTACCTTCCAACCGTAAGTTAGATGTGCATGCCAAATACACTTCTCGTCACCAAGTTGGTGGAGATTATTACGACTTCATTCAATTATCTGAGGATGAATACATTATTTGCATTGGTGATGTTTCTGGGAAAGGAATCAGTGCCGCTATGTTGATGGCAAATTTTCAAGCAACCCTTAGAGCGCTATATAGTTACCAGCAATTTGAATTAGATTTTCTCATTGAAGAACTCAATAAGAAAGTCATGAAGAACGCGAAAGGCGAAAAATTCATTACGTTTTTCATTGCTAAATATAACATCGAGACGCGAAAGTTGACTTATATAAATGCCGGTCATAATCATCCAATTATTACCAACGGTAAAACCTATGAACTATTAGATAAAGGAACTATTGGCCTTGGAATGATGGAAGATCTCCCTTTTTTAAAGATCGGAAGTTTGTATCTTGAACCTAATTCAACCTTGGTGATGTATACCGATGGAATCATAGAATTAGAGAATGAGAAAAACGAATTCTTTGAATTAGATCGTTTGATCAAATTGGTGCATAATTATTATCCTTTAAAAATGGAGGACATGAATAACATTATCTTTTCGAAATTAGATGAATGGAGAGCTTCCAGAAATTATGTGGATGATACAGCGATTTTTAGTTGTCGGTTTTTTTAGTTTTTTTTTCCGATTGAGATAAATTAAGAAATTGAGGACGATTGTGTCACCTCCCTCGGTCCCTCTTTCTCTTCGAGAGCCTCAGAGTCCGAGGGAAGATTTATGGTTACTTCGAAATTTACAGCAAAACATTTTTAATAAAACGAACCTTTGATTTCCCTCCTCTAGGAGAGAAGATTTATAACCGATTCAATATTAGATATACGATTCTTAAATTGAGTTTGCAAAACATCTTAAAGAGATTGAACCATAGATTTCCCTCCTTGAGGAGGGATAAAGGGAGGTGACAAAATAATATCCACCACTCATAATTCAAACTCCCTCTCTCCTACCTCATCAAATACATCTTCCCAAATTCATTCTTGAAATGAGAATCAACTTCTGAACTACGGTGTTTGATTTCTTGTCCGTTGCTTCGTGCAAGAACTCGGTACAAATAAATTCCATTCGCTAAAGGATCTCCAAATTGGTCTTTCCCATCCCAAGCATAATTCGTAATTAGATTACGACCAACTTGTAACGGTCCTAATTCATCTTCTGTAATTTCACGAACAACCTTGCCAGAAATGGTCATAATTTGTATAATCATGTTTTCAGGTACTGAACTTCCAGTCAAGGTATATACAAAACGTGTACTAGTACTAAATGGATTTGGATAATTCGTCAAGTATGAAATCGAAGATTCATTAATTACTTCAAAATTAATCACATAAGCATAATCACCTGATAAATTTCCATTTCTATCAGTTGCTTGAACAGATAGGGTGTATTTTCCATCCATCGCAAAATTTCCACTATGAATCAGTTTACAACGTTTGTTTTGAGGGGTAGCTGGGATAAATTGAATAATCTGATTTCCTTTTTTATCAAAAAATGAAATTCGTTTTTGTACACCTAGTGGATTTGTCACATAAATTTGAAACAAAGCAGTATCTGAGAGTGCATTCATAATCGCATAGTCATTTTCATCTTTCAATGAAATCTCTATTTCAGCATTCGGTCTGACTAAATCTTGATTCATAATATGTCGACGATCAAAAGTCACATCCAAAATAGGATTTGTTTTATCAGAAAGCACGTAAAAATTCTTAGCTAATAAATTATTGAAATGAAATTGTTCTGGCTGATCTGTTTGATTTGAAGTTAAATATGGATTCACTTCCATCCACAACGTGTTTTCACCTTCAAGTCCACCTGTTGAAATAGTAACTGTATCTCTCAACGTTGAATTTGCTAATAAAGGTGCTTTACGAGGATAGCTAATTATTTTTTTCTGTTGATTAATATCTTCTACCCAATAGTTTACTAATAACGAATCCATTGGATACGCACTTACATTTCTTACATCAATTGCAAATTTGACGCTCATCCCTTCATCTACGGTATCTTTTTTAGGTAACCATAAAAACCCGTTTCTTCCGTCAACTGCCGATTCGGGAACTGGTTGATACAAAACATGTAATCTTTTTACTTGTGCAGGATTAAAATTTACCAAATCTTTATACTTCGAAGTTAATCGGATATATGGATAGGTGTTCGCATTTATTAAATTATTCAAATTTACTATCGAATCTTGCGAAGTCATAATCGTATCAATGACTTTAATTAATGCTAAGTTTTTGTTTAACAATTCAATTTCTAGGAATGTAGAATCTTTAGTGTTCAACTCCAAGGCTTGTTGTTTCCAAGATAATACCCCCCAATTTAGCGCAGGACCAATTAAAGGAGTGGTTTCTTGTCCCGTATTGTTGTAAACTTTAACATCTTGTTCAATACGCATAAATTCACCTTTCTGTTTTGCAATGACTTCTTTCAGTGAAGATTTTTCCCCTTTTTTAATAAAAAAGATAAAACCTTGATTTGCTCTACCCGGAATTATACTATCCGAGCCTAAGTCTTTAAATGTTTGAAAAATGGTAGGAGTAACACTATTCCAATATTGATATTCTGCGTATTTATGCGTGTATATTATCAAGTAGTGACCATTCGGAACCTTATTCAGAACCATATCCTGAAAACTTGCCATTTGGGTAGGGTTATTTTGATTAAAAATGAAATACCTTTCAGTACGAGGTCTACAAGACCCTAAATCATTCAAGTTTCCAAATGAATTTTGAGGATTCTGAGATTGATAATGCGTTTCCCAAGGCTTAAAAGTTTTTGGATCAATCACTGCAACGTGAATAGCAGGAATAACGCCACAACTAGCATATTCCTGCATCTCATTATTAATTTTATATTGAGATAAATTTGCCATATTTTGATTCGTTGGATGATCATAAATTTCAATTTCTAATTTCTTAATTAGAGTATCAAATTCACGCTCTCGTATATTTCTATCAAAATTTAAACTACTAAAACTATTATCTTTACCCTGAAAAAAGTGTGCTTGCCCCCAACCATACTTACCAGGTATATATTGAAAGGAACTTTCATTCCAATTCAAAGAAGAACTATCTATGGCTACTCGCCAAAAATAAACTGTACTATCTGTACAAATTAATTTTTCAGGTTGATTCAAAAATTTACCTTTCCACTCGGTGGGCAATACCTGTTGTACACCACCTAGCCCTGTAACTACTGCTGATTTACAAAACGGGCTTAAAAATGAATCTGTCGTGTCAATTTCAAAACGATATGATTTCATTTTAGCTAAGGGATTCGATGTACTTGCTTTTACAACAACGCTATCTCTCGGGACAACCGCATATTCATATGGATATATCGGAGTAATTCCATCCAATTGCAATAATACTTGTCTTTTCGCTTCATTATTTTGAAATTCGTCATATTGTTCAGGCACATATGATGGAATATCCACCAGAACATCAAAGTTATTCAACCCTGCAGATAAACCAGCTTGAAGCGGAACCTTGAATATGACAGTGTCCATGTACCTCAATCCATACAATGACTTAATATACACCGAGTCAAATTTACTTTTAGGCATTTTTCGATGTAATTCAACACTCACTGTATCTGTAAATGCACGACCTAAATTTTTGATTGCAACTTGTATCTTCAAGCTATCCAAGGATAAAGCAACTTCTTTGGGTAAGACATTTATACTTTGATTTGTAATTTCGATTTCAGGTTTGTTATGATAATTGACGCGCATCAAAGGATCTCCATTGAGTATGAAACCATAACTAGTAATTTCATTTAAACGATTTGGATCATTTAGACACATTGCCTCAATCGTGTTTTTAATTTGTTTTCCTAAATAATCACCATAACTATTTTTAGAAATTTCAGTATATAAGAGGGTTGAATATCTATCTAAGTATGAATCATAGGACAAAATTCCTGGTGATAAAAATCCTACCGCGCCTCGGTTGACTGCATTTACATAACTTTCAGAGAGCGTTTGATTAGCCAAAAATAATTCACCTGCATCACATCCATTTGCAATGACCAGCGGATATTTCCCTTTATTATTCCATTCACTAGGATCCTGAATCGCAACACTAAACGAAGAAGCGCTTGAGTGTCCAAAAAAGGTCATTAGAGATAAGCCATCCTCAATACGTTTGTTAATATTCGATAAATTTACTGGGTCAATTGGAGCACTACTTTTCTTTGTGTATGACATTACCTCTCCTCCAAACTTATTCATTTCAATAATTTTCTCCAAATTCTTGAGATATTTAGTGAAATTTAGTTGTTCTTCAGTGGTACTACCTCCAGATAGATGCAAGATATGTTTTTGCCAATCTTTTGTTGATGAGTTATAAATGGAAGATTGATTTTGCTCGTTTTCATATTCTTTGATTTTTGTAAGGTAATTTAATAATTCACCATCCGTATTCACAGAAATTCGACCAGTAGCAAGTAAAGGTGCAATATTCCCTGCTAATTTAGCGGTAAAACCATTATCGGATGAAGGATAACCATACGTTGGTAAAATGGAAATAGAACTATTAAATTGAACATTACCAACACCTCCTACATTTTGATTTCTTAATCCTTTATTATTTACACCTTTACCTAGTAATAATAAAGCATGCGGTTTATTCAAACTTTGAACATACATTTTATGGGTAAAGCGACGAAAAGCGATAAAATGTTTTGGAATACCTCCACCAAACTGTAGGTATAACTCTTCAGCATTTGCAAAGACCACGTTATGATTTCCTCCCTCGGGTGAAGTTCGGTATGCTGCATATTGAGCTGCACTTGCTTTTAATGTGTTAGGATAAATCATGATAATTGCACTTTCACTACTAATCGCATCGTAATCGATAAATGTACCTGTACCATTTACCGCGTTAATACTCGAAATTGTTTGAATTAAACTTTCATCCGTAATTATAATTTCGTGTTGACTACCATCCGTCGTATTTGGGAATAATACATTATAATCACCAGTAACACTTAAGGTAGGATTCCCCCAAACAGGCTGATTTCCAAGCGTAAAAATGATTGGCTTTGTCAGTTTATGATTCGTGATTGATAGATTAATTTTAGGGGATGATTTTGAATTATCCAACCAGTAATCTCCATATTTGACTCCCTCTAAATTTGTTTTTTTGGGATAAGTATAACCTAGCCAATTTATCCCTTGGTTATCGGTAAGTGCTCCTTGATCATTCAGGATTGACCAATTTAAGACATTATCATTTTTCAAATCTTGTATAGGCAACACTAATTCATTATGTATGTATTTATGACCTACAAAAATGGTGTCGACTACTATTTTATTGGAATTTTTCCACTTATACTGAAAATGATGATTCCCTTTTTGTATGTACTGTGCGGCAGAATGCGATGTGATTTTCGAGTCCATCGTACCATTTGGAGCATCAACTCCTGTATACAATAAATTAGGATCAAACAAAGTTAAATTTAAAGAAACATTCGAAGCAACTCCATCTTTATTATTACAAAATCCTTCTCCAGGTAGATAAAACGTAGAAGACAAATTATTGACATCCATAGCTTCGCTGTAATAATTTATATCGTAATAGGCATTTTTGGATATCCAATAATTCATTGGTGCATAATTCACATAATCCACAGCGGGTTCATTCGTAAATCGCAGGTTATTGTTTTTAGTATTCCAAGTAAAAAAGTAATACAATCCGTCACTTACTAAACTATAACTAGGATTTCCAATATCTTTAGGTTGTTGATATAGCGAAGAATCTAACCAACCATCGTTTCGTTTTGCATGAAACAAGATATAATCTCCGGAATCTAATTTATTATCTCCACCATCAACAACTTGAATAGGTATCTCACGTTCCCGACCCATTAATTGAATGTTGGAGGAGGCAAATGTCTTTACATCAATACCACTCGCTCTAATGGTCGAATAATCTAATTTATATACCCCATCCGAAGAAATATAAAACGCATAATATTTTTGCGTATAATCAATCCATTCATTCCCATATTTCTGAGCAGAACTGATATACGAAACTAACAAAAACATCAGAAAGGCAACAATACTCTTCATTATTTTACTGCGTTAGAAGGTTTGTCCAACAATAATTTCACAGAAAATACATTTGAATAAAGAGCTGTAGACTTATCACCAATGTCCGTGAATGCATAATTCAATATCACGTGTTCAAACTGGACTCCTACACCTATGTTTGGTTGAAAGGTTAAGTTTTTCTTTTTATTAAAATCTGTTACATATTGCATATTGCCTACCCCACAGCGAAACATAAAGAATTTACGGATACCAACCTCAATCCCTACATGTGGGTCGATACTAAACGGAGCCCCCGAAATCAACACATTTCTTCGTCCATCGGTGGTCATATCTAAATCAATTTCTCCAGCTACGTAATCCCCTTTGGAGCTCACAGGAAATTTCCCTTGTGTTCCAAAAATAAAACGTGGCAAGGTATATTCCATTCCATTTTTAGGGATCGTATTTCCAGTCATAGAGAACACCTTTTTCGTTTGTTCGTCTAACGTAAACACCCACGCATTAAATGTTGAAGTGATATCGCGTGCCATCAAACCAAATTTCCAGTATTTCTTAGCATCGTATTGCAGACCTCCATCCAAACCGAATCCCCAAGAATGCGCAAAACTACCAACCGTTCGGTGAATTAATTTCATACTTCCACCAAAGCGTAACCCTTCCACTTTCAATTTTCGCGCATAAGCCAACGAAAAAGCGTAATCTGCTGCGGAGAACAATGAAATTCTATCATAATTTACGTTTCCACCGTTATCAATTAGTTGAGTTGTATTTGGTATATCATCCACTGCAAAACGAATCATCGAAAAACCGATACCACTTTTAGCATCAATGGCATGCGCTAAAGAAATAAAATCATATTTAGCAATTCCAGCAAAATATTCAGAGTGCATCCCTCCTACTTCGAGCCATTTTTTTGTCAAGGCTAGTCCTGCTGGGTTCCAATAGGTAGCATTAGACCCTTGCGTACTCGCAACCACCGCATTTGACTGACCTAAAGCATCAGCTCCTACCCCAATTTGCATGAACTCATTGGAATATTTTGGCGCAGTGGTCGTCGTTTGTTGCGCAGAAAGTGATCCCACACACCCAATGACAAAAAGGATGATATAATAAAAATGAAACTTCATATGTAAAATTTGTACTTCAAGTAACACGTAATTTTTAAAAAAATTGTGTTCTTTGTATTCCAACTTGCTATTTAAAACATAAAAGTAAGAAAAGATACGTTGATAAAGACTACAAAATACATGAAAAGCACCCTATCCATGTTTAATATACCGAACCTATTTACAGCATCTAATATGTTGTGCGGGATCTTTGCTATCTTACTTTCTGTCTCTGGAAGAATTGATTTAGCACCATTTGCCATTTATTTGGGTGCTATCTTAGATTTTTTTGATGGATTTTTGGCGCGTAAATTAAACCAACAAGGAGAATTAGGAAAACAAATGGACTCTTTAGCGGATATGATTACGTTTGGTGTTGCTCCTGGAGTGATGATGATGGTACTGTTAGCAAGTGTATTAAATCCAACTTTCTATACTGGTAATGGAACACCTTTAGATTGGAGTGTTCAAATTTCGTTTGCACTTTGGATTGAAAATATTATGTCAGGAAAAGCCTTTTCTTTTCTACCATTCCTCGCGTTGATCATCCCTTTCTTTTCCATCTTCCGTTTAGCAAAATTCAATATAGACACTCGTCAAAGTGATTCTTTCATTGGTTTAAATACTCCAGCAAACACCATTTTCTTTACATCTTTTCCATTGTTGTGTTTTTACTACCGAGGAGACCATTCTTTTGCTGGGGAATTAGTTAGAACGATAGTTAATCCAACTGTGTTGGTACCGTTAATTATATTGATGTCCATATTATTAGTCTCTGAAATCCCTTTCTTTTCCTTTAAATTCAAGCATTTCAAGTGGAAAGGAAACGAACTTCGTTTTTTATTCTTAATAACTTGTGGAATATTAATTCCAACAATATTGGTGTGGTCCATTCCAATTATTATACTTTTGTATATCCTATTATCTGTAGTTGAAAATTTATTTATTAAAAAACAAACAATATGAAGTTTAAAGCTGAAATCGATGTAATGCCATTGGATGCATTATTAGACCCACAAGGAAAAGCTGTATCAAGCAGTATGAAAAACATTGGATTACCTGAAATTGATGGTGTTCGTATTGGTAGACATATTCGTTTGTTTGTAGACGCAGCATCTAAAGACGAGGCATCTGCAAAAGTAGATACTGCATGTAAAAAATTACTTTCGAATCAAATTATGGAGAGTTATACGTTTGAATTAGTGGAAGCGTAAGATTTTCTATTTAAATAGTTGAAGCCATCTTTTTAAGGTGGCTTTTTTTTGTTTTTAATCGAGACTATGAAGGGACACAAGTTTTTTTCTTTTAGCGCAGAGATTTCTATGTTAAAATGCAAACTTTCATTTCATTTTCTGATAGTTTTTCTGTTATTTTTTTAATGTATGGTGTTTTTCTGTTAATTACAGCCATAATTCGATGCACTAATTTATTTCTTACAGCATTTAACACACT
>CANCJF010000035.1 GCA_947378245.1 Bacteroidota bacterium | reverse complement strand
CTTTCGTTTTATCTACATCAATAGCGTGAGTTGTTTCTGTTGCAATAAATGAAAACCAAACATCATTATTAGCATATCCTAGATCTACAGTAGCTTTACTCAATGTCGCATTAATAGGTGTACAATCAGAAGAAGGTGTAACTGAAATTGCCTGCCCACACTTATCATTTACTGGAGCTTGTCCTACAGAAGTAAAGCATACAAATAGAAAAATAATATGTAAAAGTGATTTGCGCATTCAGACCAATATACGATTGAACATAAAGATAGCAAAATATCACAATCTCCAACGAAATTGAAGGTTGATTTCATTGATGTTTTTTACTGTAAATTCGGAAGTTGATATCCGAAACCAACAATCAAATTTTGATAAGAAGGAGTATTTCACTAAAATATATGCTTTATTCCCTTTTCCATAATAGGCAGGACAAACATATTGATAGGTTGCTGTAGATTCGTACCCATAAACACGAGACGCATACGAGTCTGTATCAAAAAGTATATATCTAAATGTATATTCCAATTTATTAGTTGATGGTTTATAAGATACCTCTTGGTAAAATAACGACCCTGTTTCTAAGGGTTTATCTTTTCTTTCCAAACGAATAAGCTCTATTCTCGAACGGATTTGCATAGTTTCATTAAACTGATAATTAAAATTAACACGTGCATTTTGCTGACTAACAACGATTAATCCCTTCATATTATTTAGTGCATTTACCTCATTGAATTCTTTCGATTGAGTTCGAAAACGGAAATAACATTCTGTTTTTTTAGATGGTTTATAGCTTACTTGAATTACATTTTCATACCCCTTTGAGGGAAGATTTACTTGATATTTCAGCCATGGAAATTTGAAAAAATCAGAATAAGCTTGAATATTCCAGCGCGAAGATGGTTTTAGTTGTACACCTGAAAACAACCCTGATTCATTTTGAACCGTGTTTCCTTCAGAAAATCCGGCATTGTAAATAGTTTCATATTCTTTATTGTAATTACGATATAAGAAACTCATTGAAACTTTATCGTCAAGTGCAATTAACAAGCCATTTAGACACGCATTTTTAGTATTAAAATCATTCGTCGAAAATTCACCAAAAAGTAAAAAGTTATGAAAATTATATGAATAATCGATACTTGAACTATATAGACTATTTCCTCTAAAATCAAATTTATTATAGGAATTAATTGGTTTGACATACATTGGTGTAAAACTAGTAGAAACAGTAGCTGCACCCACATGAAAACGTTGGTAATTGTATTTTAAATAACACCCTATCATTGTTTCCATCACCCGATCTTTCCGTTGAATTTCAGACAAAGTTCGGTGGTAACCTGAAGTTAATAAACTTGAAATCGCATTGATTGAATCATTCATGTATGAACCATCTTTTTGATTGTATGAACCAAAAATTAAAAAATTTAATCGTTTAACATTTAACTCAATAGCTGCACCTCTTAAAAAACGTGTTTCATTGGTTGAAGTATGTGATTGTAATGACTGCGCATTTTTTTTGATTGTCAATATATCCAATGATTTACCAAAAGAGTAGTTGGTCCATACATTGAGTCCTTGTCCAATTTGAATATGATAATCACCTAGAATAGCTTTATGAATATATTTACCTCCTTTGATTGATACATACGCGGAATAAAAATCAAATCCATATTTATTTACTCCCTTAAAAAACAATTCTCCAGCATCTTTTTCTGCAGTAATTCCAACATTTATTCTTTGAAAATAATTATAACGAAATCGGGCTAAATAATAATCTGAATTACCCACAAAACTTGAATCAACTTTATGATTACTTAAAGGCCTTACAAACCTTGTTAAGCCTTCAATTATTCCATTTTTCCTGAGTGATTCCCCTGTAATCGGAAGTGATTCTCCTCTTTCTTCTACACTTAAAAATGGGGATAATTGTTCAATTATTTCCATATTCCATGACGACAATGTTTGTAATTCATATATTGTCAAATAATCTCCAAATTTCTCTCTGTGCAAGATTAATTCATCAATCTGTATTTCATTTAATAAATCAAGTGAAATTAATGTTTCTTTTTTAACTGAATTTATATTAATTGGGTGCTTAAAAAAATACTCCAAAATTTCTTGAAGTTGCGACAAATCAGAATTTTCAAGTTGGTTTTTTTCCATCCAAAATTCAATCCGTTGCTGAATGATTGCATTTATTTCTTGAGAAAAAGTTGTACTTCTAAAAAAGAATAAACATATTATGAAAACGAATTTATTCATTTTCAATCAACTCTCTTAATTCATATACCACACCCGTTTGTATGGAAGCGCCCAACACTGGCTGCCAAGTTGCCCCTAAATCAATCCTGAAATTAGAAGAAGGTTTGTATCCAATTCCATAGGTTAACACATATCCTGCATTAGCAATACCGAATCTAAACGCAACATTTTTGGAAGTAAAATATTCAGTTGCAATTTTTATTCGCAATGGATAACTAATCGTTTTTTCTATCTCCGAATAGATGGATATTTTTTTTGAGCTTATATAATTTAAACCTATCAAAATTTTCGGAGGTGATGATCCATGAGAACTTACAAAAGTTTTCGTGTTTTCTATATTTTGGAATGAACAAGCATAAATGAGTGATTGATTCAATTTACCATAAATTCCTAATGTTACATTTAAATTGTATTCGCTTCCATAATTTTGAATGAACACACTGTTCAATGCTAACTTAACCCCAAAAGATAAGCGTTCATCAAAACACATTCCATACATGCCTGAAACTTCCAATTGCTTAAAAACACTAGTCCCATAAGTCCTTACTCCCACTCCGGCTCCGCCTCTCCTTATTTTTCCAGCGATAGATAAGGCGGTATTTTGTAAATCTTTGGTGAAAAAATTATTTTGATAATTAAATGTTGAACTAAATTTAGGTTGATGCGCAAGTATTCCTGGATTTACAGACGTGCTACCTATATCTTTCAACACTACCCCACATCCTCCTAATGATAATGTTCGGGCACTACTCAGATATTCCACTTGAGAAAAACTACTGTTAGCATTTGAAAATATTAAACACAAACAATATACTATAAGTTTATTAACAACTAAAAAACTAAGCTTTTCCAATCAATTTTAGATTGTTTGTAGTAACATATTTTGCTAATTCCAACATACTTTTCGTTTCCGTTTTTCGCATTAATTTTGCGCGATGACCTTCTACAGTTCTAGGACTTAAAAACAAATAATTAGCGATTTCTTTACTCGTCATACCATCCATTAGTAATTTCAAAATGATTAACTCTTTCTCTTTAAATATTAATTTATTGGTGTTATTATTGTTTTTTCGAATTCTATGAATTTGAAGCGTATTTCTTGTTGATTCAGTGAGGTATTCTTGTCCTTCAATAACAGACAATATAGCGTTTCCTAAATACTCATTTTCTGAGTTCTTACTTACAAAAGCTTTTGCACCTAAATTTAACGCTTGCCTAATGATTCTAACATCTTCGGTTGATGAGAATATGACAGTTGGAATATTCAGTTGCAAATTCCTCATTACATTCAATACCGTAAACCCATCACATTCATCCATATAGAGATCTAACAACATAACATCTACCGGATTGTTTTTCATATGATTAATGGCTTCATTTCCGTTCATTGCAGAAAAAATAGAAAATTCAAACAAATCCAAAACTTCCAAAATATATTGAATACCTAATTGTGCTAAATCATCATCTTCAGCTACTAATATTTTTAACATTTTACTTAATTAATTCATTTGCAAATTTCTATACAAACAGATACAATTACAAATACTTACTTTACTTGAAACACAAAAATAAGACCTAACCGTTTATATATAAGATATTTAACAAAAAACAAAATGCGTATAAATACTATAAAAAATCCATCAAAATACAATCTATCAGTTACTTAAATCAGCTTTTGAAATAAAAAAAATAGAATAAAAACAGTTTAATATTTTTTAAAGATTTTGTTGTAAATCATCCTACAATATCCTACTTTTGATCTACAAAAATTAATAACATAAAAAATCCGTCAAAATGGGTGTACTAGTTAGCAAAGATTCAAAAGTTATCGTTCAAGGTTTTACAGGAAGTGAAGGAACTTTTCACGCTTCTCAAATGATTGAATATGGAACAAATGTAGTTGGAGGTGTTACTCCAGGTAAGGGAGGTTCTACACATATAGATAAACCAGTATTTAACACGGTTGTTGACGCTGTAAACGCAACGAAAGCGGATGTATCTATTATTTTTGTTCCACCAGCTTTTGCTGCTGATGCAATCATGGAAGCTGCTAACGCAGGTATCAAAGTAATCGTTTGTATTACAGAAGGTATTCCGGTAAACGACATGGTTAAAGCGAAAGAATACATTAAAGGGTATGACACTCGTTTAATTGGTCCTAACTGTCCAGGTGTCATCACAGCAGGAGAAGCGAAAGTAGGTATCATGCCAGGATTCGTTTTCAAAAAAGGAAAAATTGGTATTGTTTCTAAATCAGGAACATTAACATACGAAGCTGCTGACCAAGTTGCTAAAGCAGGGTTAGGTATTACAACTGCAATTGGTATCGGTGGAGATCCAATTATTGGAACAACTACAAAAGAAGCTGTTGAATTATTAATGAATGATCCAGAAACGGAAGGTATCATCATGATTGGTGAAATTGGAGGTAACCTAGAAGCAATTGCTGCTCGTTGGATTAAAGAAAACGGAACAAAACCAGTTGTTGGATTCATCGCAGGTGAAACTGCTCCAGCAGGAAGAACAATGGGTCACGCAGGTGCAATTGTTGGTGGACATGATGACACTGCTCAAGCTAAAAAACGTATCATGAGAGAATGTGGGATTCACGTAGTTGATTCTCCAGCTGAGATTGGTAAGAAGATGGCTGAAGTTATTGGTGTACTAGCTTAATGAATATAAATTCGATTACTCTTCGTTCGACTGCTAAATTTGATTTATCATGTACTGATGTACACTCAAAATCAAATTTCTTGTCTGCCTCGATTAATCAAATTTTAATTATTCATTAAAAATTGAATATCAATTTTAGATTTTTTTTGGTTCGACTGCTAATTTTTGATTTATCATGTGCTAATTTACACTCAAAATCAAATTTCTTGTCTGCCTCAATGAATCAAATTTTATTTATTCATCGTAAATTCGATAAATAATATCATTAAAATATATTTAAAGCTGTTTCATTTTGAGACAGCTTTTTTTATGCTGTAAAAATTATAACTTTATAGTTATGAAACTTTTCTTAGCAATTCTCATAAGTTTAATATGTAATGTATTGTTGTCTCAAAACACAGAGAGAACAATTTATCCACTTCCAATTCATAGCACCTCTTCTTTTATAGAGAATAAAGGTCAATGGGAGGAAGATATTTTGTTCAAATCTTCGTTTAAAGGCGGGAATCTATGGGTACAACGTAATAAGTTGTTGTTTCATTTACAAGATTTTCAAAAATTAAGACAAAGTCATTTTTCAAAAAACATGATTGACTCTACATTGAGAAATGTGGACCATTTATTATATATCACTTTTAAAAATTCACTGAAAAGTTCTATTTATCAGAAAGAAAACCCTTCTCAAGAATACTTTAATTTCTTTTTAGGTCAGGACAAAACTAATTGGGCTTCAAATATCCATAGTTATACAAAAATTGAACTAAACGAAATTTATCCTGGTATAAATCTTCGATTAATTCAAGAAGATGAGCAACTTAAATATGAATTTATTGTATCACCAAAAGTTAATCCAAACCAAATTGAACTTGAAATTTTCGGAGCTAATTCAAAATACATAGACAGAGACGGTCATTTACATTTATCAACACCTATGGGTGAAATAATTGAAAAAAAACCATATGTATATCAAATTGTAAACAACAAAAAAATTGAAGTTGACAGCCGTTTTCAATTACAGAATGGGATAATTAGTTTTAAATTAGGTGAATATGATAAATCTAAGATTTTAGTGATTGACCCTATACTTGTCTTTGCGACTTACAACGGTGCTTATTCTGATAATTTTGGAATGACAGCAACTTATGGTCATGACGGAACAGCATATTCTGGAGGTACAGTTTTTGGAAGTGCCTACCCAACGATCGATCCGAATGTTGTGTATACTAAAACAAATTTAACTGATACTAGTTTTAAAACACAGGTATGTTCAGATATTTTCATTTCAAAATATTCTGCTGATGGCTCTAAAATGCTTTGGAGTACATTTCTAGGCGGTGGAGATAATACAAAGGGAGCAGAAACTGTCCATTCATTAATTTGCGATAAAGACAATAATATTTTTGGTTTTGGTGCTACCTCTAGTACGGATTTTCCTGTAACTTCAGGATGTTTTCAAAATGTACATAAAGGTGGAAGTAAAATAAATATTGGTACAAACGGTGCTTTTTTTGGAAATCAAGGCACTGACTTATTCTCATTTAAAATAAGTTCAAATGGTCACCAACTATTAGGTTCTACCTACATCGGAGGTTCTAGTAATGATGGGTTGAACTACAATTATATGGGTCAAATTGTCGATTATGATCGTAAAATAAAACAAATAAATAATAAAAATTATCTATTTGTTCCTTACGATTCGCTTACCTCTAATTATGGCGACCAATTTAGGGGTGAGATTTTTTTAGATTCTTTAAATAATATTTTAATAGCCTCTTCTTCAAGGTCTTCCGACTTCCCTACGTTAAATGCCATTCAATCAACCATCGGTGGCAAACAAGATGGAGTTATATTTAAATTATCTAATGATTTTAAAACTTTAATCTTTTCAACTTTCCTAGGAGGTGATGAAAATGATGCTTTAAATTCAATAAAAATATCAAAAGCAAATGAAATCATTTTTTGTGGGGGAACATCTTCATTAAATTTACATACAACGAATAATTCTTACCAAAAAAATCATGCCGGAGGAAAAGCTGATGGATTTATTGGTAAGCTTAACTATGATGGAAAAAAACTTGTCCAATTAAGCTACTTAGGTGAAAATTTATTCGACCAAGTATTTATCATAGAATCTGATTATCAAAACAATATTTATGTTATAGGACATTCAATTGGTGGAAATTTCCCTGTCGTTAATGCATCTTATTCAATTCCAAAAAGCACTCAATTTATCGCCAAATTTGATTCATCCCTCACCCTATTATTAAATTCAACTGTTTATGGAAATGGAGATCCAAAGACATCCAACATTTCTCCTGCAGCATTTTTAGTGGATGATTGTAATAATATTTATGTTTCTGGTTGGGGCGCAAATATTATACAGTTTGGTGCTGACTATCTAACTGGAACATGGAATTCACAAATGTATCTCGTACCTGGAAGTCTACTTGATAATATGCCGTTATCTACTGATGCATTTTTAAAAACTACAGATCATTACGACTTTCACTTATTTGTCTTGGATAAAACATTTTCTAAACTCGTATATGGAAGTTATTTAGGAGGGAATCTTTCGCAAGAACATGTGGATGGAGGAACATCTCGTTTTGATAAAAAAGGTGTTGTTTATCAATCAGTTTGTGGTGGTTGTGGACAAAATAGCGACTTTCCAGTTACTCCAAATGCATGGTCCAAAACAAATAATAGTAACAATTGTAATAACCTTGTTTTTAAATTTGATTTTGAACTAGTTCCATCAGCTAAACTAACAACAACAAGCGATACTAGTTGTTTACCTTCTATAATTACATATACAAATACCAGTAAAAACGTTGATGGATTTATGTGGGACTTAGGGAATGGGCAAAAGGATTCTACTTCAATGAGTATTCCAAAAAGCTACCTAAAAAAAGGTAATTATAAGGTTAAACTTTTAGTTAAAAACAATATTTGTAATTTAACAGACACGACAAGTTTCACTACAACTATATTAGATACAATACGTTATTCCAAAATAAACGATATTGAATATTGTAATCCATCAACCTCTAACTTTAGAGCGAATAGTTATGGCACCGCCAATCAGTATACTTGGTCATTTCACAAAAACTTTACACCTACTGTACAGAAATCGATAGATTCTACGCTGACAGTTATTTCAGATTCCTCAAAATGGCTATATTATAAAGTAAGTAATGGTTATTGCCCTAAAACAGACAGTTTATACATTCATATTATTAGTTCTTCTTTAAAAATTGTGGGTGAAACGAATATTTGCGTTCAAAAATCTGACTCCTTGTATAGTTTAATTCAAAGTAAAGCGCAAACTTTTTCATTTGATTGGTCTCCTAAAAAATTGATAACATCTCATCCATCTGCAAATTCAGTCATTGTAAAAATGGACACGACGCAGACCATTTATGTTCAAGCGACTGGAAACTTAGGATGTGTTGTTAAAGATTCTATAAAAGTGAGTTTTAAATCATGGAATTTACTTAATGTATTGGCTAGTTCAGACAAGTCAAACATTATCAAAGGTGAAAACGTTAAACTATACGGTAAACCTGATGGGTATAGTTATACCTGGTCTCCAAAAGATAAAGTAATCAATAGTCAAGTCCAAAACACCGAAGCTACAATTTGGGATAACACAATCTTCAATTTAAACGTTTCGGATGGTCAATGTGCGGTAAACGACACTATTTTAATCAAAGTGATCCCTTGGAATTGTGAATTTCCTTATGTATTCGTTCCGAATGCTTTTTCACCTAATAATGATGGAGAAAACGATGTTCTATATGTTAGAGGACATCCTATTAAGTCTATTGAATTCAGAGTTTTCAATCGTTGGGGAGAAATGGTATTCGAGTCGCGTGATATAACTCATGGTTGGGATGGAACTTACAAAGGAAAATTGGTCGACCCTGACGTTTTTGATTATTATTTGAACGTGGAATGCGTAGGGGAAGAACACAAACAACTTCAAGGGAATGTAACGGTATTGAGGTAATAAATAAGATTTTTGTATATTTGTTTAAATTGATAAATGATGAATCCGATCGTTTCAGATAATAAACAACAATTAATTGACCTCTGTTATAAATACAGTGTTAAATCAATGTATGTGTTTGGTTCTGTTTGTACTGAAAATTTTAATAATGAAAGTGATATTGATATATTAATCGCTTTTGATAATTTATCTATTGAACAATATACCGATAATTATTTCGAACTTCACTATAAATTAGAAGCACTTTTTGGTAGAAAAATTGACTTACTCACTGAAAAATCACTTTCTAATCCATATTTCATTCAAAGTTTAGAGAATACAAAACAATTGATTTATGCAGCTTGAAGTCCAAAAGTATCTATACGACATTCAAATTTCTATCAATTCAATTTTTGAATACCTTGGTGAAAAAAGAGACTTTAATGAATATTTAAACAACAAGTTATTACGTAGGGGAATTGAACGAGAGTTAGAAATTATTGGTGAAGCAGCAAACAGAATTTTGAAAATTGATTCAGAAATAAATATTGAAAACGCACGTAAAATTGTTGATCTAAGAAATTGGGTAATTCATGGTTATGACAAAATTGACGATGTAATTATTTGGGGAATTATTTCCAAACATTTGCCTATCCTCAAAGAACAAGTAGAACAATTATTAAAATAAGATTACACTATCTTTAAAAACCCTTCAATTCCTGCATACATTCTATCCAATTCATCGTTTGTAGTACAGTAAGGTGGATTTAGAAAAATCACATTTCCTAGAGGTCGGATTAAAAGACCTATCGATAAAAAGTAATCATACGCTTGATCTCTAATCGACGAAAAATAATCTGCGTTTTCTTGTAAAATCTCAATGGCTATTATTGTTCCCAAGTGACGAACTTCTTGCACATTTTCTAAATTTTCAATTCTTTCTTTGAACAATGCATGTTGCTCAGAAATTCGATTTACATTTTGTTTGAATGTAACTTCATTTACCAAATCAATATTCGCGCAAGCCACAGCACACACCAAAGCATTTCCTGTAAATGAATGTCCGTGTAGCAATGCTTTTGTTTTCTCTTCCGATAAAAACGCTTCATAAATTTGTTGAGTTGCAACGGTCAATCCCAACGGCAATACACCTCCGGTCAACCCTTTTGAAAGACAAACAATGTCTGGCGTTTCTTGGATGTGATTCATAGCAAATAACTCCCCTGTTCTCCCCCATCCTGTCATCACTTCGTCAAAAATCACGAGAACACCATACGACTTAGCCATTATGACTAATTTCTCTAAAAACTCAGATGAATAGGTGCGCATTCCTGCCGAACCTTGAATTAATGGTTCCAATATAACAGCTGCAAATTCTTGCGTACAAAAAATTTTTTCTGCTTCTAACAAAATAGTTTCCTCTCTTTCTTTTGTAGGAAATTCTAAATAATCCACCAAAAAAAACAAATGTTCGAAGGGTTCGTTAAAATAGCCACGTTGAGATATTGACATAGCACCAAATGTATCCCCGTGGTACGCGCCATCTAAGGCTAATACACGTTTCTTGGGTTCATTTCGGTTATGCCAGTATTGAAAAGCCATTTTTAGCGCGACTTCAACCGCTGTCGAACCATCATCCGAAAAGAACACTTTTTGAAGGTTATCGGGTAATAAGTTTGTTACTTTTTCAGCTAACTCTACCGCTTTGGGATGTGTTACACCTGCAAAAATCACATGATCGATGGCATCAAATTGCTCCACTAATGCTTGTTTTAATCGTGGGTGACCATGTCCGTGGATATTCACCCACCACGATGAGTTACAATCCAAGTATTCCGTTCCATCCTCAGCAAACAGACTTGCATTTTTCGCTTTCACAATCGCTAAGGGTGTCGGTGCAGTTTTCATTTGTGTGAACGGATGCCACACATGCTTAAAATCAGAAGGAAGGATGGAATTTAAATTCATAAGTCAATTCTTAAATCAAATTTTATCTATACAAAAATGGGCCATGAAAACTCATAACCCATTATCTATCATTTATAACTAATTTTTATTCTTCTTCTGGTGCATCAAATAAACTTGGTTGTACATCTTCGTCTTCGTCGTCTTTTTTGTCTAAATCCCACTCCACAGTCAATGCTTCTTCTGCACTTTCACCTCCTTCTACAACTACTGCAGCATCTTCAGGCCAAGGCTCACCTCCATCTATCTCATGGTTTAAGGTAATTTCCTTGACTTTGAATTTGGTTACCTGATTCCCTTGAGCTTTCAGTCCTTTCACATCAATCATATCCGCGATATTGAATACATTATCTGGAAGGTTCTTCGTCTCTTTCAGTAATTTATTGAAAACAACACGTACTTCAGGTCTATAAGAAGTCGAAACAACATCTAAGAACGAACCTTCTGCCTCTGAAATAAAAGATACTTTTTTATCAGAAGTAACCTCACATAAGAAACGTTTCACGTAGTGCATTTCTTTTTCTGCATCGTAATAAACAGCAGAGATTGGTCTACGAGGTATCCATTTTTCAATATGCACCATATCTTCGTCAAAGTGATTCGCTAAATCGAAACTGGTCAAACGATATTCTCCTGATTTATAAAGTGTAAGAATTCTATCGGAACCTTTAAACGAACCTAAGAACTTACCTCTACCGTCATCATTTAATCGTCCAACGATAACATCGTACCATATTTTACGAGCAGCTAAGGTCGATCCACCCACCTCTTTTTGGGTGATTTTCTGAACAATCTCTTTCGTTACGCGATTTCCTGCGGAGGTTCTGGATTTGATTAATAAATCTCCAAAATCGATATCAAAACGCAAACGTTTTAAGTGAGGGCGTGGACGTAACATGACAGTAACCACTTCTTTCTCCCCATTTGGATGAATCGAGAAGTATAACAATTTACTTCCTTTCACTCCTCTTGTTAGATCATACTCCGTGTCACGTGTAATCGAATTCACGTAAAAACGTTTCATCATCGCTGGTCCACCCAAGCCATCTTGGTACATCATGTGGTAAATGGTACGTGTATCTCCTCGTTTCCAAACATCTGCATGAATGATCCCTTTACCTACAAATTTCTTATCAGAAACTTTGACAACCAACATTTTACCTGTATTAAAGAAAACGATGATGTCATCAATTTCAGAACAATCGTTTACTGCTTCTTTTTGTTTTAATCCCCAACCGATAAATCCTTCTTCCGGATCTACGTATAATTTACGATTGGCAATAATTACTTTCGAAGAAACGATGTTGTCAAATATTTTAATTTCCGTTTTACGATCTCTCCCTTCGCCAAAACGTTTTTTCAAGTCTTTGAAATAGTCAATCGCGTAATCCGTCAAATTCGCCAATTTATCTTTCACTTGCTCCATCTCCTCTTCCAACTTCACAATAGCCTCATCGGCTTTATCGCTGTCGAAACGCGTGATTCGAATCATTTGGATTTGAGTCAACTTTTGTAAGTCTTCCTCTACGATTTCGCGCACGAACATTTTTTTAAAAGGTTCGAAGCATTTAAATAAATACTTGAATAACTCTTCTTTATTCGAATACTTTTTAAAATCGATATACATCTCTTCACGGATGAAAATCTTCTCCAAAGTAGAGAAATGCCATGCTTGCATCAATTCTTGCAAACGGATTTCTAATTCCCATTTCAGTAATTGAACCGTATTATCAGTATTGATACGTAAAATTTCACTTACCCCAATAAAACGAGGTTTATCGCCATCAATAATCGAAGCATTCGGAGAAATAGAAACTTCACAATCCGTAAATGCATATAAGGCATCTAGCGTTCTATCTGGAGAAACTCCAGGTGCTAAGTGAATGTTAATTTCTGCGTTTGCAGAAGTATTATCTTCAATTTTACGAACTTTAATTTTTCCTTTATCGTTCGCTTTGATGATGGATTCAATTAACGAACCAGTATTTGTACCAAAAGGAATTTCAGTGATCGTAAGTGTTTTATTGTCTAACTTCTTGATTTTAGCACGTACACGAACTTTACCACCTCGAAGTCCATCATTGTAGTTACTAAAGTCCGCCATACCACCCGTCAAGAAATCTGGAAAAATCTCCACTTTCTTTCCACGTAAATGCAGGATGGACTGATCAATTAATTCATTGAAGTTGTGTGGTAAAATTTTACACGCCATACCAACTGCAATTCCTTCTGTTCCTTGCGCTAATAATAAAGGAAATTTTACAGGAAGTTGATCTGGTTCTTTGTTTCTACCATCGTAACTGGATAACCAATTCGTTGTTTTTGGGTTAAACACAACATGTGATGCAAATTTCGATAAACGTGCTTCAATGTAACGTGGAGCAGCAGCGCCATCTCCAGTTAATGTATTTCCCCAGTTTCCTTGACAATCGATCAAAATATCTTTTTGACCCAATTGTACCAAGGCATCACCAATGGAAGCATCTCCGTGTGGGTGATACTTCATTGTATTACCAATGATGTTTGCAACCTTATTGTAACGACCATCATCCAACTCTTTCATTGAATGCATGATACGACGTTGTACTGGTTTAAGTCCGTCGAATAATGCTGGTACAGCACGTTCCAAGATTACATACGAAGCATAATCTAAGAACCAATTTTCATACAAACCATTCAGTGGGATAATGACATCATCCACTTTTGCTTTTTCAAAAGGATTAAACTCCTCTTCGTTCGCATTTACGTCTTCAATTTCGTCTTCCGCCATAATTATGATGCAATTTCTTCGACTTCGTCGTTACCTTCTAATTTATCTTTTGCAATTTCATCCTCCAAATCCTTTTCAACACGCAAGTTATCAATGATAAAATCTTGTCGCTCTGGGGTATTTTTCCCCATGTAGTAGGATAAAATTTCATCAATCGATGCTTCTTTGGAAAGGATAACCGGTTCCAAACGGATATCTTCCCCGATAAAGTGCTTGAACTCATCCGGTGAAATCTCCCCTAACCCTTTGAATCGAGTAATCTCAGGGTTTTTCCCTAATTCATTGATTGCATTTCTACGTTCTTCATCCGAATAACAATAGATCGTTTTCTTCTTATTTCGTACCCTGAATAAAGGCGTTTGCAATACATATACATGGTTACGTTTCACCAAATCTGGGAAGAAACGTAAAAAGAAGGTCAACAATAACAAACGGATGTGCATTCCATCGACATCGGCATCGGTTGCGATTACAATTTTGTTATAACGCAAATTATCCATGTCTTCCTCGATGTCTAGAGCCGCTTGAATCAAGTTAAACTCTTCATTCTCATATACCACTTTTTTGGTCAACCCAAAACAGTTCAGCGGCTTACCGCGCAACGAGAACACCGCTTGCGTATTTACGTCTCGTGATTTCGTAATCGATCCACTCGCAGAATCTCCCTCGGTAATAAACAAGGTTGTTTCTTCACGACGTTCATCTTTCAAATCTGGGAAGTGAATACGACAATCACGTAATTTTTTATTATGTAAACTCGATTTCTTCGCACGGTCACGCGCCAATTTTCGAATACCAGTTAACTCCTTACGTTCACGTTCCGACTGCTTGATTTTCTTTTCAATGGTCTCTGCAACCTCTGGATTACGGTGTAAGTAATTGTCTAATTTATCTTTTAAGAAATCATTGATAAATGAACGCATGGATTGTCCTCCTGGTTCAATTTCTTGCGATCCTAATTTTGTTTTTGTTTGTGATTCAAATACTGGTTCGACTACCTTCACCGCTATCGCAGCAACGATCGACTGACGTATATCTGCCGCATCGTAATTCTTGTTGTAAAAATCACGAATTACCTTAGCAATCGATTCTCTAAAAGCACTTTGATGTGTACCGCCTTGGGTGGTATGTTGACCATTCACGAAAGAATAATAATCTTCTCCATAGGTTTTACCATGCGTAAACGCTACTTCGATATCTTCCCCTTCTAAGTGAATAATTGGGTATAAAGGATCCCCATCCATGTTGTCTTCCAACAAATCTTTCAATCCATCTTTCGACTGAAATTTTTCTCCATTGAAATAAATTGCTAATCCTCTATTTAGGTAGCAATAATTCCAAAACATCTTAATCAAATAAGGTGCTTTGAAATTGTATTTTTTAAATATTTGTTCGTCCGGCCAAAACTCTACATACGTTCCGTTTTGTTCGTCTGTTTTTACCAATCCTTTTTCGTCGACCAACTCACCGCGTTCGAATGTCGCTTCCTTTTTCTCGCCATCTCTTACTGAATAAAGCATAAATTTCGAACTCAATGCATTTACAGCTTTTGTTCCGACCCCATTTAAACCAACCGATTTCTTGAAGGCTTTTGAGTCGTATTTACCTCCCGTATTCATTTTCGAAACAACCTCTACTACTTTTCCTAACGGAATTCCACGCCCATAATCTCTTACAGTCACTTTTCCATCTTTCACTTTGATATCAACACGTTTCCCATTCCCCATCACGAATTCATCGATACAGTTATCGACAACCTCCTTCACCAAAATGTAAATACCATCATCTGCTGCAGCTCCATCTCCCAATTTTCCGATATACATCCCCGGACGCAAACGGATATGCTCTTTCCAATCTAACGATCGTATATTATCCTCTGTATATTGATTTTCAGCCATTATTTTAGTTATAATTTACGCTAACAAACAAAATTACACTGAGAACAGTCATTCAAAACGTTACTTTTCAATACTTTTACACGTCTAATCGTTAATTACTAAGGGATTTATTACTAAATTTCAAAAATAATTCTCAAAAAAATATGAAAACAAATAATACAATTAACACCAATTATTTTCCATTCTCTAAAACATCCTTTTCATTCATTCATTTTATTGTCTTTTGTCTTTTGTCTATCAGTCATTTATCTTGTACTAAAACTTCTTCTGCAGAGCAAGATAAAAAAGACGATGATGCGATTACAAGTTATTTGAATCAGCACACCATCAATGCGACCAAAACTTCTTCCGGATTATATTATACTATTGAACAACCAGGAACAGGTATGCAGGTCAGTTCAAACAACACCGTTTACATGAAGTACAAAGCGTATTTATTAGACGGAACTATCTTTGATGAAAATAAAATCGGTACGACATTGTCTCTTCCAAACACCATTAAAGGCTGGCAAGAAGGTATACCCAAATTTAAAGTTGGCGGAAAAGGAAAGTTATTTATTCCTTCTAAACTTGGTTATGGAACAGAAGCTACAGGAAGTATTCCGGCGAATTCGGTGTTGATTTTTGAGGTGGAGGTGATAGAGATTAAATAGGAGTATTCTCTAAATTGTTATTTTTATACTTTTACAAAAAAATTAAAACATGCGCGTACTAGCAGAAATACCTCATCCAAAATATAAAATTCAGATCTTCAACTACAACAGTAAATACTTGGTAAAAGTTGAATTGGATCAATATGAACAAATCTTTAAAATCAATGAAATGGATGTTTTTGGGATCGAAGACGTTCAAGCGATGATTACAGAAGAATTGTTAGACAATTCCTTTAACCGTTTCTTGACCATGCGTGAAGATTGGTCGAAAGCCTTTGCAAACAAAAATAACAACTCAAAATAATTAATACAACATGAAAAAATTAGCAACTATCTGTTTAAGTGCTTTATTACTTACAACTGCTTGTGGTGAAAAAAAGGAATCTAAAAAAGTAGAAAACACGAAGCCTAGTGTTCCGGTGATTCGTACTAATGGATTAAAAATTGCGTATTACGATCAAGATAGTTTGAAACTACAGTATGACTATTTCGTGAAAATGGAAAAGATTTCCATGAAGAAACAGCAAACGATTCAAGCGCAATTGATTAATAAAGAACGTGATCTTCAAAATTACATCAATACCAACGAACAGTTAGTGCAGCAAAAACAACTTTCGGACATGCAAATCCAAGAAGCTCAATTAGAGGTTCAACGCAGAAACCAAGAGTTGTACCAAATGCAACAAACACAAGGGGCTAAATTGGAGAATGAAACGGTTAATTTATTAAACATGTTGGGTAAAAAAATCGAAGATGCTGGTAAAAAATACTGTGAGACACATAAAATCGATATCCTTTTAGTGAAATCTCCTGGAAGTCAGTATAACTACATACACCCTTCTATGAATGTTACAAAAGAGTTTATTGCTTTTTTGAATCAGAATTATGGTAAATAGTCTATTTTTAGACATTAGACCTCAGACACTAGACTTTAGACTTTTAACTGACAACTTTCTACTTTTAACTTACTACTTCCATGTTAATCGCTCAAAAAAAACTAAAAGAAAATATTGCTGAATACATACTGTACATGTATCAGATTGAAGATGTTATCCGTGCATATAACTTTGATTTGGAACGTATCATGGATGAATATGTGCGTCAACAATTACCCGACACATCCTTCCACGCGACGTACAGACAATGGTATAAAGATCTAATTACACAAATGCATTCCCAAAAAATTGAGAAAAAAGGCCATTTGTACTTGATTCAAGAGGTAATGATTGAACTTTCCTACTTGCACAATACCTTGTTGAATATGGCAAACGATGTGAAGTATAAAGAATTATATGAACGTTCTATCGACGCTATTGAAGACTTCAAGGAAAAATCCAATTTAAAAGACAAAAACCACATCGAATTGGTATTTCATGCGATGTACATGAAGTTGTTATTGCGTTTACAAAAGAAACAAATCAATACAGAATCTGAAGAAGCGTTTGATTCTATGCGAATATTGATAGCTTATTTATGTCGCGCTTACCACCAAATGAAAAATGGGGAGTTGAATTTTTTTAATAATTGATTTGAAAAAGATTAATTCTCCTCGGTGTGGGTTTTAACCCACACCGAGGAGAAACACTCCAAACCTCCTACCACACGACGGATACACCAGTTACATCCCCAATTTCATCATCGAAACCATCACATTGTATCCTGACCAATTACTAAACGAAATAGCCTGGAAACACGACGAACTGACTTTATATGGAAAAAAGATCATTACCAGACGTCAAGTAGCTTTTGAAGGCGACGAACATATCTCTTATACATATTCAAAACAACAGAAAATTGCAACTCCTTGGTCGGATGTTGTATTGGAACTCAAACAGAAATTGGAAAAAGAAATAAACACGCAATTCAATGGGTGTTTGTTGAACCTGTATGATGCTGGAAAAATTGGGATGGCTTGGCACAGCGACAACGAACAAGAATTAGCTTCTGAAGGAATCATTGCTTCGCTTAGTTTTGGAGCAACACGAACGTTTCAACTCAAACACAAACAATCGGGCGAAAAAATCGACATTAAATTAGAAAATGGATCGTTAGTAGTGATGGATATGCATTCTCAAAAACATTGGATACACCAACTAAAAAAAGAACCTAAAATAAAAGAACCCCGTATTAATTTGACGTTTCGTCAATTTATAAAGTAAGTAGTTTACTTTACATTTTAAGGAATAAAAATCAACCAACTCAAATTCTATTTTTTATATTTGTATATATGTTTAAGCTAACTAAAGATATCGAATCAAAAATTGCTACCTTGTGTATAAAACACAATGTTTCGGATCTTTATTTATTTGGTTCAGCGCTTACAGAAAATTTCAATGTTGATAGTGATTTAGATTTTGCTGTTATTTTCAACGAAAATTTATCGCCTTTAGAACATGGAGAGTCTTTTTTTAATCTACTAAACGATTTAGAATCATTATTCGCAAAAAAGATTGATTTATTAGCCTACCGAGCTATTAAAAACCCTGTATTTAAACAAGAATTAGACAACACAAAAGTTCCAATTTATGCAGCCGCATAATGAAAAATTGAAATATTTATTAGATATTCAGTCTATTATTCTAGAACTTGATAAAATATTGGTTTTTCTCGAAAATGATTATACTAATTTTAATTCCAATTTTATTACTATTCGAGCAGTAGAACGCGAATTAATGATTATTGGAGAAGCAATTAACAAATTAAAAAAAATCGAATCTGATTTAACTATTTCTAATTCGCATCAAATTATTGGATTAAGAAACATGATTGTTCATGCTTATGATGCAATAGACCCTACTCTGCTTTGGAAAATTTTAATCAAAGATTTACCTATTTTGAAAATTGAAATTCAATCAATGATTAATCACTAACTTCAATCATCCATTCATAACTTATAATTCATAATTTCAAACATGTTGCGTCGTAATTTTCTTTCTCGTCTTGGATTAGGGTTTGCCGCGTTAGGACTCCCAACCATTTCTTTTAGTCAATATAAACAAACTGAAACAATTCCACCCATGAATCCAATAAAATCTATTAAAGCCCTAGGTTTCCAATGGGAAACTGCAGATCCATTTTTATTCTGTGTACACCACGAGGATTTCTTTCCGAAGGGTAACGACCAAATGGGACCAACCACTTCCATGGAAGGTCGACACATGGGAAGTGATTTTATCATCAAAGATGGATTCCGTATGTATCATGGTCAGACTGTCCCAGGATTTCCAGGTCACCCGCATCGCGGATTTGAAACGATTACGGTTGTTCGCAAAGGATTGGTAGATCATGCTGACTCGATGGGTGCAGCTGGTCGCTATGGTGACGGTGATGTACAATGGATGACTGCAGGAAAAGGCGTACAACATTCAGAAATGTTTCCTTTGCTACATAAGGATAAAGAAAATCCGATGGAATTGTTTCAAATTTGGTTGAACTTACCAAAAAAGAACAAAATGGTGGAACCATATTTCAAAATGTTATGGAGCGACACCATCCCTACCCTAAAACATACGGACAATAACGCTAAAACTACCTTGGTAGAAATCATTGCTGGTTCGATTGGTACTACGAAAGCATCCACTCTACCACCAAATTCCTGGGCTGCAGATTCAGCAAATGAAGTAGTTATTTGGAACATCAAAATCGAAGCAGATGGTACATGGACCATTCCTAAAGCATCAGAAGGAATCAATCGTACACTTTATTTTTATGAAGGAGATACACTGACTGTAGCAGGAACGCTAGTTAATCGCTATAATGCAGTAGAAGTTGACCCAACTGCCGAACTTACTTTACTCGCAGGAAATCTTGAAGCA
>CANCJF010000034.1 GCA_947378245.1 Bacteroidota bacterium | reverse complement strand
TCCGATTTTGAAACCCAGCAACAAATCCAAAAATTAAAAAGTTCCATTCAAACACAAGTAAGTGCGCTCCAAAACCAACTACTCGATTGGGAAAAAAGTACAGCGTGGGTTGCTCCTTTGGATGGTAAAATACTATTCAACAAACAACTAAATGTTTCAAGTTTTTATCAAGCAGGCGAAGCTTCTATCGTATTAGTTCCTAAAGGATTTCACTACAAAGCAACAGTACGTGTCCCTAGTCAAGGCGCTGGAAAAATTGCTAAAGGTCAAAAAGTTTTTATCGAATGTCTCGATTTCCCAAAGCATGAATATGGAGTATTAGAAGGTCGTGTAGCTTCCATTACTTCCATCGCCAAAACCATGGATAAAGTCGAAGTGTATGAAGTTGAAATTCAACTACCAAAAAAACTGATTACAACCTACAAAAAAGAAATCCCTGTAAAGGCACAACTAAAAGGAATTGCTAAAATCATCACCAAAGACAAGCGACTCATCTCCCGTTTCTTTGAAAAAGTATTAAACGCAATTGAAAAGAAATGATGTTTAAAAAATTAATTTTCGCCCTTTCCGTCCTAATTGTCAATTGTCCATTCTCAATTGTCCATTCTCAATTATCACTCGAACAATGCATAGAATTAGGTATAAAAAACAATAATTTACTTGCTACGCAACATGCAAACAATGAACGTACAGCATTGAATTACAATTTCGGAAAATGGTCCTTTTTACCAACGGTTTCAACTAGCTCTGGTTACAATATTAGTTATGGTCGAAAATTAGATCCTTTTACCAATACATTCGGTGTAAACTCAGTATATTCCAATTCGTACAGTGTTTATTCACAAGTAACTTTGTTTCAAGGATTTCGCTATTTCAAACAAAATAAACTCAACCAATTAATTCGAGAAAATACGAAGGTAGATTTTGAGCGTACCAACGAACGGATTAAAACACAGGTCGTTGAACGTTGTGTAGCAATTTGGAAACTTCAACTCAAACAATTGCAGCAACAAAAAGTGATCGATGGCTTGATATCTTTTAAACAAAAACAAAAAGAACTTGTAAAAGAAGGAAGAATTCGTGGATTAGACACCTTAGAAACTTCCATAAACATTAGAACACAACAAATTAATCTAAGAAATATTGAAAAAGATTTGCGTAATGAAACTATCAATCTTAACTATTATCTTGGAAAAAAAATCACCGAAAACACAGAAATTATACCTCTCCATTCTACCATAGAACCAATCACTTCCACCCTGAAAATAAATGTAGATGAATATTATCAATTGGAGGATCTTAAAACAAAATTAGAAGTAGCCAAACAACAATACAAAGTTGAAATTACCCAATGGATGCCAACACTTTCCATGATAGGAAATTTAGGAACTGGTTATTCTACTAATAACAAAGATTACAGTATTCCTTCCACACCTATAATCAACTACGACAATCAGATAAGAAACAATTTATACCAAGGTATTGGATTTAGTTTAGCTGTACCGCTTTTTAATCGTGGTGATTTGATTAAACGAGTGAAAACTTACAACATCACTAAGGGAGAACAAGAAACACTTATCTTAAATAAAACACTGGAATTAGAAAAAAGGAAATTAGAACTTAAAAATCAACTAGAATTTCTCCAAGAAAATATTCGCATTCAAAAAGAAATATGTATTGACAAAGAAAGTATTTATCAAATTTCTCAAACACTTTATTTAGAAGGTAAAATTAGATTAGTAGAGCTAGAAAAAATACAAACAGATTTGATGAATGCAATACAACTTTCCAATGAACTAGGGATTGAGAATGTTAAATTATCTATGATAAATTTATCATACTAAACGCATTGTCAAATATTTAAAAAATAGTATTTTTACAAAAAAAAGAATTATGAAAACTGAAACTAAAAAAATCAACTTAGTTGAATTGTCTACCAAAGAATTGGAAACTGTTCAAGGAGGATATACAATTTCTCGCGATGAAGCAGTAAAAAAATATGATGAAAGAGACTACAAACGATCTTCAATTACTTTAAATGAAGAACATGCAAAACAAAGTTTTTAAATAACTTATTTCTGTTTTTAATTAGCCTGATATTGTTTGTATCAGGCTTTTTTTATATTAATTTATGGCTAAAATACTCATCATTGCAAGCGAAAATAATTCAGAAGCAAACTGTATTTCTAAATACTTAAAAAGAGATGATTTTTTCATTTTAAATCTTTCTAAAATTCATTCTAACTATTCCATTTCGCTAAACCATAATGAATGTTATTTTGAAATTAAAGATGAAAACACAAATAAATTAGTTGCCTCTAACCAATTAAAAACAATTTGGTTAGTCTCAGAAAAAGAGGTTTTTGCAGAAGGTTTTGAAAACAATAATGAACTAGCATCTTTTTTTAGAAATGAGTATAGTATGCTATTAAACGGGATAATTTCTTGTGCTGAAGAACTTAAAATCAAGGTTATTAATCCACCACACAAAATCTTTTTTGCTGGAGATAAGACACGCCAGATGCTGGTTGCAAAAAAGGTTGGATTTAAATTACCTAATCAAATTATCACAAATAGAATCTCAAAATTTATAGCACAAACTTGGAGTAAAAAAAGTGTTTCAAAACCTATTCATTCAAGTAATTTGATTTATAAAGAAGACAAAACACTTTTTTCTAAGCCAGTTAATATAACTGAAAAAGTTTATCAAGCAATCATTGATGATACTGTAGAACTTACGGTACATCACTTTCAAGAAAAATTAGACTTTATTTGTGAGTTTCGCGTTGTTTGTTTCAACAAAGAAGTATTTCCATTCAAAATTAATGGAGAATACGAACTAGATTGGCGAGATTATTTAAGCTCAATTACTATTGAATTTGATCAAAGTTTCCCATTAAAGAATGAATGTTTGGCTTATATGGATTTTCTAGATATTAAATTAGGTGCATTCGACTTTATTCAAACAAACGATGGTCTCTATTTTATTGAATGTAATGCGCCAGGATTTATCGAATTTTGTGATCCCCTAAATAAAACTGGAATACTATCTCAATTTGCAGAATACTTAATACAATAAAAAAACTAATAATTCTTCTTCAACGTCGGATCTTGAGTTTCCGATTGCCATATTTGCTGTGTTGAAACCTGACCATTTTTGGAATAAATAATACCACTTCTTGATTGAGAACGAATATAGACGTTAGCAATACCATTAATTACAACGATTCGTCGGGTCACTGTTGCTTCTAAGATTCCATTTTTATCATTTTGATTGTATTGGTCTTGTGAAACACCTTCAGGATACATGTGACCTAGTTTATTAGCTACCTCTTTATCAAAAGTAATTTGTTTTTTCTCTATGGAAGTTAAAATATCTTTTGCAGTAAGTTCTTTTGGTTTTTGAGGCGTCACATCAACTGGTTTAGCAGGAGTTGTTGACGTAACCACTACATCAGATGGTCTTAAAAAAGATTTTGTAATTTCATCAATACGTTTTTTAGCATATGCATTTCCTGGATCTTTCACTAAAACAGCTTCGTAATATTTTTTAGCCTCCGCATATTCTTTATTCGCAAATTTTTGATCTGCACCAGAAGTAATTCGTTTAATATCCTCTTGTTTTTTAGCAATTTCGTCTGCTTTTTTCTTCGCTTCAACATCCTGAGCTTGTCGAAGGGCCGCTTTCTTGTCCTCTTCTGCTTTTTTAGCTGCTGCTATTTTATCTGCCTCAACCTTTTTACGAGCATCCTCTTGAGCTAGTCGAAGAGCAGCTAAACTATCAGCCTCAGCCTTCTTCGCTTTTGCAATAGAATCTGCTTCTACTTTTTTCTCAGCTGCTATACGTTCCTCCTCTTTCTTCTTTACTTCTGCTGCTAAACGATCTGTTTCTGCCTTTTTACGAGCGTCTTCCTGAGCTTGTCGAAGGACTGCGATAGAATCTGCTTCTGCTTTTTTACGAGCGTCATCCTGAGCTTGTCGAAGGGCAGCTATACGTTCTTCCTCTTTCTTCTTTGCTTCCGCTGCTAAACGATCTGCTTCTTCCTTTTTACGAGCGTCGTCCTGAGCTTGTCGAAGGGCTGCAATAGAATCTGCTTCTGCTTTTTTCTCAGCTGCTATGCGTTCCTCTTCTTTCTTCTTTGCTTCCGCTGCTAAACGATCTGCTTCAGCCTTTTTACGAGCGTCGTCCTGAGCTTGTCGAAGGGCTGCAATAGAATCCGCTTCTGCTTTTTTCTCAGCCGCAATACGTTCCTCCTCTTTCTTCTTTGCTTCCGCAGCTAAACGTTCTGCTTCTTCCTTTTTACGAGCGTCGTCCTGAGCTTGTCGAAGGGCTGAAATAGAATCCGCTTCTGCTTTTTTCTCAGCAGCTATGCGTTCCTCCTCTTTCTTCTTTGCTTCCGCAGCTAAACGTTCTGCTTCTTCCTTTTTACGAGCGTCGTCCTGAGCTTGTCGAAGGGCTGCGATAGAATCTGCTTCTGCTTTTTTCTCAGCTGCTATACGTTCTTCTTCTTTCTTCTTTGCTTCCGCAGCTAAACGATCTGTTTCTGCCTTTTTACGAGCGTCGTCCTGAGCTTGTCGAAGGGCTGCGATAGAATCTGCTTCTGCTTTTTTCTCAGCTGCTATACGTTCCTCCTCTTTCTTCTTTGCTTCTGCTACTAAACGCTCTGCTTCTGCCTTTTTACGAGCGTCGTCCTGAGCTTGTCGAAGGGCTGCGATAGAATCTGCTTCTGCTTTTTTCTCAGCTGCTATGCGTTCCTCTTCTTTCTTCTTTGCTTCTGCCGCTAAACGATCTGCTTCAGCCTTTCGAGCAATTTCAGATGCAGTTTCTGCCTGAATTTTGTTTATTGCATCAATTCTGTCCTTAGCTTCTTGTCCATCAATGACTTTTAACGCATCATTATATTTATTAATCGCTTGTTCATACAACTTAGAATTTTCTAAAGTTCTTCCTTCAGCTATAAGAGTTTGATATTTAGTCTGATTTGCTTTCTTAATTGAATTTTCAGTAAGTGTTTTTTCAACTTCTGCTAACCTTTCTATTGCATCATTCTTCGATTTATCTAAAATAATTGCTTGATTGTATTTTGATTTTGCCTCTTCCAGTTTACCTGCTGTTTCAGCTGCGATTCCTGCCTGAATCAATGACTCGTATCGCTCATCCCTTTTGTTCGCAGCTAATTCATCCGAAATTTTTACATCTAATTCTTTAATTTTTAATCTAATCGATGCCTGCGTTGGATCTATTTGTTGTGCTTGCAGTAATTTATTTTTAGCTTCCGTCCAATTTGAAGCAGCCATCGCTTGATCAGCCATCGCAACTGCTTGATCAAATTCACGTTTAATATCCGATTTTTTAGATGCTTGTTCTGCTAATAATTGTTCTGCTTCTTTGGCTTTTAATTCCTCAATTTCTTTAAATAAAGAATTTACATGAGCCAACATTGTTTCAGCCATATGTAAATTAAACACAATCCCTGATTCCTGATTATAATAGTACTCAGTTCCAGGTGTTGTCTTTACATACGAAAAATCAATGTGCGGATATTCATCAAAAAGATATACATCACATGCCCCTCCGCCAGGATCAGCACTCTCTTCTTTCATCGTCTCCTGTAAAATATCGGTCAAATTGACAATAACAGAACGCGTGACTTTTCCCGACTTAGAAATTTCAATTTTATATTTTTTACCAGAATCCAAAATCAATCGAACATCACCTGAAGATGGCGTAACCTTAGACTGAACAACAGTTGCCCCATCATAAACGGTTACCGTAGCTCCCGGCTCTTTCTTTTTGGTATGGTAATTAATTGTTCTAACAAAAAAAGGTATTTCCAATTGAGCAAACGTTCCGCTCACAAAGAACAATGCAAAAATGATCAAAATAAAAATACGCTTCATAAAGTATGAAAAATTTCAAAAAACAGAACAAAATTGCCAAAAAAAATCAAGATTATCTAGCAAAACATAAGGTATTTATCGTAATTAATAACATACAAACAAATTATACTTAAAACGATTCAAGATTATATTCTACAATTCATCTACTTATTCTTACAATTCATTTTTTTATTTAAATGCAAACAAATTCATTAGTATACTTTTACATTACTAAATTTTTAAACACATGAAAGCATTACAAAAATTAACATTGATTTGTATCGCAACAATTTCTTTCGGTCAATTTTCTTTTGGTCAAACTGAAGGTCAAACCGTGAAAGGTGTTGTTGTGGATAAACAATCACAACAAACATTACCAGGAGTAAAAATAACTATTGTAGGAACGGATCCTTTAAAAATAGCTATTTCAGATTCCAATGGAAATTACAGAATTTCAAATGTTACATCTGGAAGGTACGACATACAAACAATGTTTACTGGATTTAAAAGTGTAACAATTCCAAATGTTGTTGTGACATCTGGAAAAGAGGTCGTACTTGATTTTTCATTAGATGAAAATGTAACACAATTAGAAATTGCAAAAATAACTACCGGAAAAAAGAATGAAACCAACAATGAAATGTCCTCAGTAAGTGCACGTTCTTTTAGTACAGAGGAAGTAAATAGATATGCTGGTGGTCGATCAGATCCTTCCCGTTTAGTCGCAAATTTTGCCGGGGTTAGTAGTCCTGACGATTCAAGAAATGATATTGTCATCCGAGGAAATTCACCTACCGGTGTCCTATGGAGAATTGAAGGTTTAAACATACCAAATCCAAATCACTTTTCTACGATTGGAACGACAGGAGGTCCAGTTAGTGCATTGAATACAAACATGTTGAAAAATTCAGACTTTTTTACTTCAGCCTTTCCATCCGAGTATGGTAATGCAAATGCAGGGGTGTTTGATCTTGGCTTTCGCAAAGGAAATTCAGACAAACGTGAACATACATTTCAAATTGGTGCTTTAACAGGTATTGAAGCAATGACTGAAGGTCCAATTAACAAAGAAAAAGGATCTTCCTATTTGATTGCTTATCGTTATTCATTTACAGGAGTTGCTCAAGCCATCGGTATTCCTATTGGTACAGCAGCGACTCCATTTTACCAAGATATTTCATTTAAATTTACAGGAGCAAAAACAAAATTTGGTCGTTTCGTACTCTTCGGATTAGGTGGTGTTAGTAAGATAGATTTTGACCATAAGAAAGTGGACAGTACCGATTTATTCGCCTACCCAAACAGAGATAGTTACTTCAAAAGTAAAGTTGGATTAGTTGGATTAAGTCACAACATTCGCGTAAACGACAAATCGTATTTCAAAACGGTTATAGGAGTGTCTTATTCAGGTTCAGATTACGATGAAGATACCATCAACAAACAAACTTCTGGAGTTACACGTGTCATTGAAAACTCAACTCAACAATTACGTTACATCGGTAATACTTCGTTTAACTCAAAAATTAATTCAAAATTATTCTTGAAAGTCGGAGTTATTGAAGAATTAATCAACTTGAATTTATTTTACAGAAACAGAACGTTCACCCCAGACTGGACACAAATTTGGGATTTTAAAGACTACACATCCTTGCTACAAGGATATGCTCAACTAAAATATAGTTTCACGGAGAAACTGACTTTAAATGCAGGATTACATAGTCAATTTTTAACTCTAAACAATTCAAAATCAATTGAACCACGTGTAGGTTTAAAATATCAACTCAACGATAAAAACATCTTAAGCGCTGGTGTTGGTGTTCATTCACAAATGCAACCGACAGATGTCTATTTCTACAGAACAAAACTTCCAGATAATTCCTATGTTCAATCTAATAAAAATTTAGATTTTACACGCAGCATTCATTATGTATTAGGATATGACTTTTTCCCTGCCAAAGACTGGAGATTTAAATCAGAGATCTATTACCAACATTTATATAATGTTCCTGTTTCAAACATTGACAGCAGTTACTCCATGTTGAATGTCGGTGCAAGTTTTAACCCAAATGAAAAAGAATATTTAATAAATAAGGGGACAGGTGAAAATTATGGAATCGAATTAACCATTGAAAAATTCTTTAGCAAAGGGTACTATGGCTTAGCGACAGGTTCCATTTATCAATCTACATATAAAGGATCAGACTTAAAAGCTCATAATACAGCTTTTAATGGTCAATATGTAGCCAATTTATTAGTTGGAAAAGAGTTTCTAGTAGGAAATGAAAAGAAAAATCGTTTTACAATAGATGTTAAAATGACTACAGCTGGCGGCAGGTATTATACACCAATTGATTTAGCGGCTTCACAAGCGGCAGGAGTTCAAAAAGCACAAAGAGGTGATGTAGCTTTTACCGAACGTAATCCAGATTTTTATCGTTTAGACATCAAATTTGGGTTTGTAAAAAACAGTACTAAGCACAAAATATCACAATCTATTTTCTTTGATATCCAAAACGTAACGAACCACAAAAATGTTTTTGCACAACGCTACAACCCAGTCAAAAACACGATTAATACTGCTTATCAAATCGGTTTCTTTCCGAATTTCGTTTACAAAATTCAATTTTAACCTTATCTTTAACTATGATTAAATCAATCAGACGTTTTTTATATATGATCGCAGTAGGAATTATTATTTTCCTACTGCTTCATGTATTAAATCAAAAACCTACCAATAGCACATTAATGCTTTGGAGTTTGTTGACTTGCATAGTAATCACAATGATCGTTTGGGAAGGAAATTTGCGATTAGACAAATTAATTGACACCAAATTCCCGTGGGATCAATCGGTCAAAAAACGAATTTTAGTCCACTTATTCTCAAGTACAACTTACACTATTACATCGATTTACCTCTCTTTGAAAGTATTCAATTTGGTTATTTGTGAGTACTCAAAAACAGAACAAGATAAATTCCTGATACTTTCTATAATTATTGGATTAATGACCGCATTTATCATTTTATCGATTGAAATAAGTGTGCAATTTTTCAATAATTGGAAAAAATCGTTAGTTGAAATTGAAAAGCACAAAGAAGCGTCTACCCAGGCTCAATTACAAAACTTAAAAAATCAAATTAATCCTCATTTCTTATTCAATAATTTAAGTGTCCTTTCCTCTTTAGTATACTTAGATCAAGACAAAGCGGTAGACTTTATCAATCAACTTTCCAAGGTGTACCGATACATCCTCGATAATCGTAATGGCGAATTAGCAAGTATTGAAAGTGAAATCACCTTTATTGAATCGTATATTTTCTTGTTACAACTTCGTTTCGACAAAAACATTCAATTTGAAATAGACATCGAAAACGTTAAAAAACAAGGTTTAATTCCTCCAATGGCACTTCAAATTACCGTTGAAAATGCAATCAAACATAACGAGATTTCTAATGCTAAACCGTTGCATATTTCCATTAAAACGAAAGGGGACTTTTTAGAAATTAAAAACAACTTCCAAAAACGTTTACACACCGAAGAAAGTTCCAATACTGGTTTGAAAAACATCCGTGATCGCTATACCTATTTTAGTAAACGTAACATGATTGTCAACGAAACCGAAACGGATTTTATAGTTCAACTTCCAATTCTATAGGCAATGAAAGCAATTATCTTGGAGGATGAAAAATTGTCCGCCGACTACCTCATCACTTTACTCCACCGCATTAATCCTGGAATTGAAATCGTTGGCGTGTATGATTCTGTGAGTGCTGGATTAGAAGTTTTTCAGCAATCGATAGATGCAGATGTATTATTTGCAGATATACATTTGGCTGATGGACTTAGTTTTGATATTTTCTCTAAAATTCACATCGAAATACCAGTCATTTTCACCACGGCATTTGACGATTATGCGATCAAAGCGTTTAAGTTAAATTCAATTGACTACCTTCTTAAGCCTATTGGAATTTCCGACTTGAAATCAGCATTAGAAAAATTAGAGCGAATACAAGTTACTCAAAATAAAATTCAAGAAGTATCCGTAAATTATATTCAGCAAACGAAAAATTTTAAAAATCGTTTCCTAGTCAAAATAGGCGACGCCATTATCCCGATTAAAACAGAAGAAATTATCCACTTTCTTTCGGAAGACGGAATGGTATTTCTAGTAACGAAACAAGGTAAACGACATCCCGTAGATTACAACCTAGACCAACTTGAACAATTAATAGATCCAGCGCATTTCTTTCGTATCAACAGAAAAGTAATCGTCGAAATCAATAGCATACAAAAAGTAGTGTCCTTTTTTAACAGCCGATTAAAAATCAAATCCGACATTTTAGACGAAGAAGCTTGTATTGTTAGCCGAGATAGAGTTCCCTCCTTCAAAAACTGGTTAGACGGAAATTAAATCAAAATCTCCCAAAAACTCTGCGCTAAAAAATCCACGCAAATATATTATCGCAGAGAACTAAGGAAAAAAGTGACTTGTTTTACTGAATTTTAGACGACACTGATAATTTCTAACTTTGTTAGAAAACAATTCCAAACATTTTGACGAAGTCAAAAAAAAACTCTGCGTCCTCCAAAACGTGTTTACGTCAAAAAATCTCTCGAAATCTCTGCGCTAAAAAAAAACACACGCAAACTATTTTCTTTATAAATAAGAAAAACAAGGTAATTAAATCAGTTATATCTGTATTTATAACCGACAACTAAAAATCTTTACGAACTTTGCACGAAATATCAGTTCACGTTGTGTTCTAAACAATCATTTATCACCATGGGAAAAAAAATCAAAGAAATCACAAAACCAAAATTACATAGTAACAATAAACACCTTGAAGGGTATGATTTTCAACTACTAACTAAACACCTCCCAGAACTCAAGCCTTTTGTTCGTAAAAACGAATTTAATCAAAAAGACACCATCGATTTCGCAAATCCTGAAGCAGTAAAATTATTGAATAAGGCTTTGCTACTAGCACATTACGACATTAACTATTGGGACATCCCAGAAAATTATTTGTGTCCTCCTATCCCTGGAAGAGCAGATTACATCCACCACGTTGCAGATTTATTGCAAGTGTATAATTACGGAAATATTCCAAAAGGTCCTGAAATTAAATGCTTAGATATTGGAACAGGAGCCAACTGCATCTACCCTATCCTAGGTCACCAAGAATATGGTTGGAGCTTTATCGGTTCTGACATTGATCCTGTTTCCGTAGAATCTGCGAAAAATATTGTTTCTAAAAATGAAAATTTAAAAGATTTTGTAGAAATTCGTTTACAAGAAAATCCAAAAGATTTGTTGTTTGGAGCAATAACGAAAGAAGAAATTATTGATGTAACTTTTTGTAATCCACCATTTCACGGGAGTCAAGAAGATGCACTTAAAGGAACGCTTCGTAAAGTAACAAATTTAGCTACCCTTCGACAGGCTCAGGGCACAAACACAGTTCCAACGCTTAATTTTGGAGGACAGAGTAACGAACTTTGGTGTGAAGGTGGAGAAGATTGGTTTGTCAATAAATTAATCCGAGAAAGTACAAAATTCGAGAAGAATGTGTTTTGGTTTACAACCTTGGTTTCCAAACAATCGAATTTAAAAAATGCATACAAAACGTTTGAAAAATACCGCGCTCTGGAAGTGAAAACAATACCAATGGGACAAGGAAATAAAACGAGTCGCATTATCGCATGGACATTTTTAACCAAAGAAGAGCAGAAAGAGTGGAAGAATTCACGATGGAATATAGAATGATTTGAAAATTTGAAAAGTAAGTTGCACTTCGATAAACTCAGTGTGAAATTTGGAGATTAAGCTCATTTACAATTCACTGATTAAAAAATAATCTAAATTTTGATTAATTTTAACTATATTTATTCTATAAACTAACAATTATGGAATATATACGCTATCAATCAAACTTTTACAAGGTTACAAAAATTATCGTTTCAACATCGATATCCTGTACTTAAACAAATTATTGTATTTTAAGTCTAAATAATTTTAGCATTTAAATAAACAATGTTCCCTTAAAGGGAACAAATAAAAATAATTTGTATATTTGTAAAAGGAATGAAAAACATAGTTTCATTGAAAACATTAAAAGAACATTGGGAAAAACCAGGAAGAAAAGATTCAGAGCAAGCTTTAAAAGCATGGCATCGAGAAGCAAAATTTTTTAATTGGAAAAACCCAAACGACATAAAATCGAAATATAAAAACGCAAGTATTATCGGAGATAACCGAGTTATATTTAATATTTGTGGTAATAAATATCGGTTAGTTGTCAAAATAAATTATGTAACCAGTTGGGTATATGTAAGGTTTGTTGGTACTCATGAAGAATACGATCAAATTGATGTTACGACAATTTAAAAGTTAATTACCATGAAAGCAAAATTAATTAAAACAGAAGAAGAATATACGTTAGCATTAGCGCGCATGGAAGAACTTTTTGATGTAACGCCAGAAAGTGAAGATTTTGATGAAGCAGAACTTCTTATTACTTTAATTGAGCTATACGAAAATGAACATTACAAGATAGAAGCTCCAGACCCAATTGACGCCATAAAATTTAGAATGGAACAAATGGGTTTAAAAAAAATTGACATGACCAAGTATTTCGGAACACGAGGAAGAGTTTCAGAAATTCTAAACAGACAAAGAGAATTATCGCTAACGATGATTAAAAAATTACACAAAGATTTTGGGATACCAGCGGAATCGTTGATTGCATAATATATAAATGAACATCCCACTCGTTAACAACAAATACCTTCTTAAAAAATTCCCTGGAAAAGGTGGTTGGACCTACGCTTCTATACCAGAAGTCTTGCAAGACAAAACCGCGCCTTTTGGTTGGGTGAAAGTTTGCGGAACAATTGATGATTATGAATTCAAGCATTTCAAATTAATGCCTATGGGAGATGGAACTTTGTTCTTCCCTGTCAAAGCAGAAATTAGAAAGAAAATCAATAAAGAAGCAGGAGATGAAGTACACATTATCCTCTACCAAGATCTTTCTGCCATAGAAATTCCTGATGAACTATTGATCTGCTTGAAGGATGAACCGCTTGCCCATAAACGATTTCTTTCATTATCCGAAGGCAAACAAAAAGAGATAATAGATTGGATTTCTCAAGCGAAAAAAGAAGAAACGAAGGTAGAGCGTATAGCAAGTAGCATTGAGAAATTGTTGAAATAATCCAATAAATCATTGTATCTTTGCGCTAAATCTCAATAAACATGATTTCTGTAAATAATCTATCTCTTCAATTCGGGAAACGTATTCTTTTTGATGACGTTAACCTAAAATTCGGTCAAGGTAACTGCTACGGTGTGATTGGTGCTAACGGCGCTGGAAAATCCACTTTCTTAAAAATATTAACTGGTGATCAAGACCCAACAAGTGGTCGTATTGAATTAGAACCAGGAAAACGTTTGGCTGTATTAAGTCAAAATCACTTTGAATTTGATACATTTCCAGCGTTACAGACGGTAATTATGGGACACAAACGTTTGTTTGAAATCATGATTGAGAAAGATGCCTTGTATGCGAAAGAAGATTTTTCGGATGCTGATGGTATGCGTGCTTCTGAATTAGAAGGCGAATTTGCAGATTTAGAAGGTTGGAATGCCGAGACAGATGCTGCAAGTTTATTGAGTAACTTAGGAATTGATGAGTCAAAACACGACACATTGATGGGAGATTTGCCAAGTGAAATTAAAGTACGTGTGTTATTAGCTCAAGCTTTATTTGGTAACCCAGATGTACTTGTACTGGATGAGCCTACCAATGACTTGGACTTAAAAACCATTGGATGGTTAGAAGATTTCTTGTTAGATTTCAAAAACACAGTGATCGTTGTATCGCATGACCGTCACTTCTTAGATACGGTTTGTACGCACATTTGCGATATCGACTTTAGTAAAATCAATATTTTCTCCGGGAACTACTCTTTCTGGTACCAATCTTCACAATTAGCTTCTCGTCAACGTAATGACAAGAACAAAAAAGCAGAAGAGAAAAAGAAAGAATTACAAGACTTTATTTCTCGTTTTTCTGCGAATGCTTCTAAATCCAAACAAGCAACTAGCCGTAGAAAACTATTAGATAAATTAGATTTAGATGAAATTCAACCATCCTCTCGTAAATACCCAGGTATTGGATTTACAGCAGATAGAGATGCAGGAAATCAAATCTTAACGGTTTCTAACTTATCTAAATCAGTGGATGGTGTTTCTTTATTCAAAGGGTTAAACTTTACTTTGAACAAAGGAGATAAAGTGGCAATCATTTCTAAAAACTCGGTTGCAATCACTGCTTTCTTCGAAATTTTAAATGGTAACCAAACAGCAGACACGGGAGATTTCACGTATGGAACTACTATTACTACTGCATATTTACCAAACGATAATAGTTCCTATTTTGAATATGATCAATCCTTGATCGATTGGTTACGTCAATACGCGCAAACAGACGAAGAAAAAGAAGAAGTTAGTATCCGCGGATTCTTAGGTAGAATGTTATTTTCCGGAGAAGAAGCGTTGAAATCTGCGAAAGTATTATCTGGAGGGGAAAAAGTACGTTGTATGTTATCCAAAATGATGTTAGCGAAAGCAAACGTATTGATGATGGATGAACCAACGAACCACTTAGACTTAGAGTCGATCACCGCATTGAATAACGGAATGCGTGATTTCCCAGGGAACCTTATTTTCACATCACATGACCACGAATTGGTCAACACGGTTGCTAATCGTATCATTGAGATTACTCCAACTGGATTTATTGATAAAATGATGCCATACGATGATTATTTAGCGGATGCACGTATCGCAGAATTACAAGTTGAACTATACGCATAACTATTCAAAAGTTACATACATCAAAAAAAGCCTCTTTCTGAGGCTTTTTTAGTTATTAATGACACGATTTAGATATTAATATTTATAAATCAAGCTGATATACTATATCAATTTTAAACATCCAAGGCGAAAGGTTAGAAATTACTGAATGTATACTCTGACCATTTGAATCCAATAGGTAACTTCCAAAATCTACAGTTTTTTTGTTGTGATTACTTGTTTGACTTACTTCTTTAAATACCAATGATTCTTTTGATGAAAACAATAAATTATATTGAGCAGAAAGATGTAAATCCAATGCGTCTCTCAAACGAATATTTAAACCAATATTTGGTGTTAATTTCCAACTGTTTTGATTTAAATTTACATCAAGTGTTTTGCTAATTGGTGTATCACCCACATAAATAACAGATGAATTTGTTGATGAAATATTTGTAGCTAATTTTTTCTGATAAAAGAAATAATCTAATTGAAAACCAAAACGAAACTTTAAAACACTCACTAAACCTTCATCTATATCGTCGTCCGTTTCAGAATATTTAATATCTCTTTTAAAAAAAGGCAACTCATAACCTATTCCTGATCCAACTTCCGTATACAATGCTTTAGAAGCAAAAGAATTTAAGGAAAGCATGGCATGAATAGGATTAAAAATAATACGGTTCGAATATTCTTTTTCAAACAATCCTAGATCTAATCCAACATTCGTAAATGATTGATCGATACTAATAGACTGATTTCGATCAACACCTGAATGAGGATCTAAAAAATGTAAATTAACACTATTAAAATTTGAAGTTAAACGATTTGAAAAAAATCCTAATTTAATATAAGTATTATCAAAATCTTCAGACGATTTCTTAATTGAATCTTGAGCTACTGTTATAAAAGACAGAAAGAATAGAGTTGAAAAATAGATTTTTTTCATAGAATAAGGATTAGTATAAACAAAAAAGGTTGTCCGAAGACAACCTTTTAATCACAGTACTCGAGGCGGGATAAAGCCCTACGAATCTAGTTAAACCCCATTAAACACAAAAAAACAACTAAACATCTGGTAATAAACACCTTTAATTTAATTTGATTTATTTAGATTCAATCAAATTCACGATTGGTTGACTAAATGTTGACTAGAATATTCAGTTTTTGTAACTTTACAAAACTAAAAGCATCTCATGGCAACAATTAAATATCTCCTTCAAAGTACGTCTGACAATGCAAATATATACATTAGATTTTCAATAGACCGTAAAACCGTTCTAAAACGTAAAACTGGCTACACAATCAATCCTAAAGACTGGAATAAAGCGAAAGGTATTCCCAATCAAAAAACAGATGAATCCAAAGTTTTAAAAACAAAACTTGATAAATTAACAATACATATCGAAACTACATATAATAATGATTTTGGAAATGGAATTCCTATAGATGGAAAATGGCTTCAATTAAAAATTGATATTTACAATAAAAAAACAATTGTAGTTGATTTAGATATTGTAACAAACTATATTCAAAAATATATAGATGATGCTCCCACCAAGAAGAACCAAAAAAATGAATTAGGTCTTGGTGAAAGAAGAGTAAAAGGACTTATCACTTTCAAAAATCTGTTCACTAGATTTGAAGAAGCAACTAGTAAACACAAAAAATACCTTGTTAGAGAAGTAGATATTCCATTTGAAGATAAGTTCAACAAATGGCTAAGCGACATAGGTTATTCAGTAAATTATAAAGGGAAAAACATTGACAATTTAAAAACAATTTGTCTTGATGCAGAAAAAAATGGCATTCAAGTTAGTCCTCAATTAAAAGCAATTAAAAGTTTTTCTGAGAACAAAGAACCAGAAAATATCATCTATTTATCTGAATTAGAACAGCAAAAGATAAGTGATACAGTATTTGAACAATCCTATCTAAAAAACGCTCAGAAATGGCTTCTACTAGGTTGTTTACTTGGGCAACGAGTTAGCGACCTACTTTCGATTACAGAATCAAATATCAAAGAATATAAAGAAAAAAAAATAATTGAGCTGAAACAACAAAAGACTGGAAAACTTGTTGCTATACCACTTTTACCAAAAGCGTTAAAAATAATTGAAGATGGAATGCCTCACAAAATTAGTGATACTAAATTCAACCAATATATAAAAACTGTTTGTGAAAAAGCTGAGATAAACGAAATTATAACTGGAAGAGAAAAAACAGAATCAAATGGTGCTACTAAAATTATTAAAGCTCCAAAATATAAATTAATTTCTTCACATGTTTGCAGAAGGTCTTTCGCAACAAATTTTTATGGTAAAATCCCAACGCCAGTATTAATAAATATAACTGGACACGCAACAGAAAAGATGTTTTTAAAGTACATTGGAAAATCTACCTATGAACATGCATTACAAATGTTAGATTACTTTGATAAAATATAATAATGGAAAATTTAAACCTATACGAATTCTTTGATAAAATAGATTGTTTCAGCAGATTTGAATTAAAGAAATTCATTTTTGATAAAACTCATCATTTAAATTTAAATATGTTAATAGATTTAAAAGTTGAGTTGTTTACATTTTGCTTGAATAGAACTCACCAAGACTTCAAAAAATTTGAATACTCAAATAAAGAAAAATCAATCTATAATTTTAACCAGACAAACAAATCCTATAACACTAAAAATGAAGAATATTTAGAGTTACATGAAATTAATATGGAACTTGAAAAGCAAATTTTAAATTCAGATAAAATAAAATCACATGAGCAATATCAAACACTTGAAAAAATCTATTTAAACACCAATGAATTCTATGGAAATAATGATTTTCAACATCTTTTATACACTATAAAACTTCAAATAGAAATTTCTAAATACATAGTTGATGTATTAAACCTAAGTCTTTTTTCAAATGATATTGAATCATTAGACGGTACGACAATTGGAACTAAATTATTATTCTTGAAAGAGCTTGGAATTATAGATTTTTTACAATCAAAACCTCCGTTTAATACATCCATAAATAGTATTGCAAAAATTCTAAGTGCTATTACTGAAACGGATACAAAATCTATCCAACCTGCATTAAACGCAATGATTTCAGACGATAAAATAGTAAACAAAAACAATCCATACTTTAATAGAAAAAACGTACAAAAAGTCGAACAAACTTTAATTAATCTTGGATATAATTTAAATGAATAAAAAAAATTATAAAAATTTTGAATGTGTTATCATTTGGGTTATACACCCCTCCCATATTTATAAGATTGGGAGGGTGGTAACGGAGGAAGGGAGGGGGCCTGTAATGCTACGCAACCTCAGACATCGTTTTTTGAACTTTTGCAATAGTACTGAAACTACATTTCAATATTTTGCTGATTTCAGACTGTGTATAACCAGATGAAAGGTATTCAGCTATTTTTTTATTCTTAGGTTTACTTAAGAACTTTTGATTTGATTCTTTCGTTCCAATATTTCTTCCAACGTATATACCTTTCGTTTTTGCAATTTTAATTCCTTCTAACTGCCTTTCCTTAATCATTTGCTTCTCAAATGAAGACATAGTACTAAGAATAGAAATCATAAGTTCAGAAAACATATCTGGCTTACCTTGGTCGTTTAAATTTCTAAGATTCGGATTTCTACATTCGATTACAATACCTAAGTCAGTAAGTTCTTTCCAAGTATTTAAAACATCAATAGTTGACCTCCCTAACCTATCAATAGAATGGATTGTTAGATGTTGTAACTGATTAGAATCAATCATTTTTTTAAGCTGAGCTCCTTTAGGTCTTTCCCACAAAGGAATTAATCCACTACATTTATCAACGAATACATAATCGAAACCTTCAGTATTTTGTTTTTGACGTTCTTCATTCTGAGAGACCGATGAAACACGTGTATATAAGATTTTCATACTACAAATTTAGGGTTGTATAACTTAAACTCTAAATTAGTAGTAATTTTCTACATTTACAACTGAATTGTTAAATAAGTTTTACTACACAATCGTGTATACCCTAAAATGATAATTATTCATTAATAAAATATACTTTTAATTCCTAAGACAACGTATTGAAAAACCTAAAAACCCATATAATTTAAATCTTATTATAGAAGCATTTTCATTACTTATTCCTCGTAACCATCCAATATTGGAACTATCCATTGTTGAACTCCACCAATAACTATAAACACCTAATGCATAATAGCTTTTATCTACACTGCCATTATATCCACTTCCTCGAAATCCACTTGGGATACCATTAAATAATGAGCTATTAGTAGCGTTAACATTTGGTGATTTCCAATGTTCAATACCCACTTCTTTCATTTTACCTCCAGCTACTGTATCTCCACCTAAATAATCAGTTAAAATTGTCCATTCATTATCAGAAGGAACATGCCAACCAGTTGGACAAACATTAAGATTACTTGATGAGTTTACTGCATAAAAATTATACAATTTGCCATAAGTAGCATTATAATTATTATCATTATTATAAATACTCCATGCACCATAGTTGATATTTTGCCATTCCGTATCATTAGTTACATTTGAAATAGAAGATGCATCATTGTATCTAGTTACCTTGAGATTTTCGGCCATCCATTCTTGATTACCAATAATCACAGTTTTATAATTGTTACCGTCGATATCAGTGACACCATTACCATTTTTCCCAACTATATTTGTTTTGTCATTTTTAGATACAACTTTGGTAGTAATAGATTTTTTCTTACACCCTATAATTAGGAAAGTAATTATTAATACATTGGTAAATAGTTTCATAATAATTTTATTTTTTCATTAATTCATCAATTAAAACTGAATCTTTTTGGTAATCCCAAATCGTGCTTTTTAAAACCTTTTCATTTAATCGAAGCATCAATCAATTAAAGTTTGTTGTTTTAACTTTTTTATACGACTATGTTACTACAGTAAATCAACAATAATTTTTCAACCATTACATTCTATCATAAATTTTAAGGATTAAATCAACCCATTAAATCTAACTTTCACTTTATACTTACCTTTATAAGTTTTACAAGGTGTTGATTCAAGTAGTCCATCTTGATATCTTTTGTTTTGTGAAATAAACTCACCTTCTATAAAATAATATTGATTCATATTTTCTTTATCAAATTGAACAGGACCAACGTATGTTATATTATTATAAAAGTTTTGATTGTTTTTATTCGATTGATTTGCTTTAAAATAAGTTGCGTCAAAGGAATGTGAATCATCTTTTCCTGGGAAATCACCATACATGTGATTTAATTGATAATAAAAATAGTCGTTATTAAACAAACATAATTCTCCTCCTAAAGTGTCTAAACTAGAAGAGATTCCACTACCATCTGAATTTACTGTATATAGAGTTTTATCGTAAAATACAAAACCATTATCATTATAATATGTTCCAAACAATGCTTTTTTACCAGTGGTAAGTCCTTTGATATGAGGAGGTAAAGCTAAGTATAGAATTGGAATTTTTAACTGACTTTGTGTTATTGAATCTTTTGTATTATTAGTTTTGTTATTTAAAAAGTTAATTTGATAAATATATGGTGAATATTTATTAATAAGGTCTGGTGTAATTAGAATTTGATTACTTAAAGCAATATTAAAAGTATCAGATTT
>CANCJF010000033.1 GCA_947378245.1 Bacteroidota bacterium | reverse complement strand
AACCTAAACTCTTCGCTTCATTTATCCAAGTAAAAGGAAACACATGTAAATTCGTTTCAAAACATATTGTTTTTTTTTCTAAAAACGAACTTGAAATCAAATGATTTAGTTCTTCTGTTACCTGACTAGTAGCTATTTGATCTCTAAATTCTGAATCTCTTAATTGATTATAAATTTCAATGAATTTTTTATCATAATCAAAAGGAGTAACATTTTTAACTAATGAAGATGAAAATGTTGATTTACCGGCTCCATTACAACCTGCAATGATTATTAGATGTGGATGTTGCAATTTGAATATACCTTTTGAATTTGTGTCAACTCAATATCTGAAGATTTGCTTGCAAATTCTATTTGAGGTTTAATAGTTGTTTCGGAGATAGCTGCAATTTTTTTTTCAAAATCAACAATATCAATCATTGTAGATTTTTTAATCGAACGCCTTTCTGCTATAATTTTCATAATCTCAATTTATACACTCAAATATACAAAAAAATTACGTCAAAAGATCTATAATCTCTTCAAATTCCGCATAATCCTGCATCAATTCTTTTTTCGAAAATAATTCAAAATCAGCAAAATCAAATCCTGGAGCTACTGAACAAGAAACCAATGAATAACTGTCTTTTTCCAATACCGAAGAACCAAAAATAATGTCTTTAGGGACAAGAAGTTGAGGAGTTTGTCCGGCTAATAGATCATTTCCTACTAAATGTTGTGTATGACCTTTATCGGTTAAGGTGTGAACAATCAACGGGCTTCCAGCATGGAAATACCATATTTCATCACTTTTAATACGATGGAAATGAGAAACATTATCGGAAGTCAATAAGAAATAAATGGCCGTTTGAAGATTGCGTGAACCATCCAAACAAGTTTCCACTGAACGATACGTTTCTTTGTAGTATCCACCTTCTGGATGTGGTTGTAAATCTAGTTTTTCTATTATGGTTTCGATGCTTGTCATATCATTTTTTTACAAAACTACAAATTCAACCGGATTGAACACCTTGAAAAATTTATCTTTGTAAATAAACATCTTGTTATGAAGGTTTTTTCTTGTATTGTATTTTTATTTTTTTCTATACACCTACTTTTCTCCCAATCTCTTTCGGTACTAGTCCATAAGGGAGATAGTTGCCTACAAGCGAAAAATTCATCTTTAGCTATTCAATTTTATTCACGCGCAATAGCACTCGATTCTAAATGCAGTATGTGTTACTACAAACGTGGGGTGGTCTATACACAAGAAGGCTATCACACTGAAGCAATTAATGATTTATATTACACAAGTCTGTTGCGAATAGCTCAAAAAGATGAAGTATTAGAACATACTTTTTTTCTTATAGGAGAAAATTACAAAGCACTTAACCAACTGGAAAAAGCATTAGAAAACTATACGAATACTGTTTTATTAAATCCTAAAAATCATGAGGCAATTGAGTCGCGGATTTACTTATTTCTAACATTAAAAAAACATAAAGAAGCTTTGGATGACATCAAACGTTTACGGAGAATTTCATCCGATAAATCCAACATTCAGTCGCTATATGGAACCTATTATTTAGCAATAAACCAACCCAAAAAAGCGCATAAAGCATTTACCAAAGCAATTTTATTGAAACCTACAGAAAGTAAGTATTACCTGCAACGTGGGAAATTATTGCAAAATCAGGAAAACTACGAAGATGCGATTTTAAACTTTTCAAAGGTTATTGAATTGGATCAAAACAACGATGAAGCCTTTTTACAACGAGGAATTGCGTATCACAAAGTGAATAACATACTGGCAGGTTGTTCTGATTTTCTGCGTGCAGCGAATTTGGGGAATGATGAGGCGCGCGTTCAGCTAGAAGCCCATTGCCCACATTAAGGAAATCTCTAAAAATTGCTTTTTCTTCGTTTTTTATAAACTCCTTTTAATTCCCTACACTGCCGTTTGGTCTTCGAAAGCAACGCTTTCTCTCCTCATTTACTAGAGTAATCCCGATTGCTATCGGGAACGGATTTAATTTTTTGTTTGCCTCAAAAAATTTAATTTTTAGAACTCCCCTCAAGTAAATTTTCAGCGTATTTTGATATTTAGCTTAAAAACCATGTGAAATTTATCAATTTAAAAATTGCTACATTGAATCCATTGTTACATCCGTCCATTTTCAAATCTTCAAATTTTCAAATTCAATTTAAACATAGTTACATTAAAACAATTGCTACATTAAATCACTGTTCAATCGGCATTCCACTCTTCATACTCGTCTTATTGTTATACGGGAAGAAATATCGAAAATCAAAAGAAACATACGTTCCTGTCATACTTCCAAATAGGACGGTTTTATGATGATTCACAGTGTTTTCATGACTCACCGCTACATTAAAGATAGGTTTAAGCGGAACACGACCCGAAGCACCGATGTAGAAAAAACCTTTAGATTCTGTCCTATATTCGAATCCTAAATTAGCGTTTAAATCTACCGCAAAAACATTATTCATTCTCCCTTCTGCACGAAACAAGTTGTATTTATTATAAATTGCTGTTACAGCCACATTGGATGGATTGAAAACAAATGCAGTACCTAAGGAGGTATTCATAAAAATCTTTTGAGAAAGTTTAATAAAAAACAATACATTCAAAGGAACATCAAAAGCTACAATTTTTAAGGATTTAGATGTGGTAATTGCAGAATCTATTTGTGAAAACTGAATATTATAATGCCGAATGACTTGGTTAATTCCAGTTTCTAAGGCTATATTTTTTTTAAAATGCATTCGGACTACCCCTCCAATAGAAGAACCTAATTGTTGGGTATATTCTCCCTGTGTGGTGTCATTTTTTAATAATAAGCGAGAAGAGCCAATAAAATCACCCGCAATTAAGGGTTTGTATTGCAATCCAAAATAGGCTTTAACACTAGGCGGTAGACTTTGAGTTAATGCAAACGAACTGAAAAATATAAGTGTTAAACAATAAAGGAGAAGCTTCATTTATTTCCAAGTTGTCATATATTCGATTGGTTTGCGATGACTCTTAGGCCATTCGATTTCTGGATAACCCAAATAGATAATCCCTAAACATTTATCTTTTTCTCCTATTTCTAAAAAAGCGTTCATTTCTGGGGTGTAGATAAACGCAGAGGTCGACCAATACGCCCCAATTCCATAAGCTGCAGCGGTTAATTGAAGGTTATGAATGGCGCAAGCAACTGCTTCTACTTCTTCAATCTCTCTGATTTTTTCAGTTTCATCGCGTTTCATACAAACTGCAATCACTGCCGTTGCTTGTAGTGGTCGTGTTAGTAACTTAGCTACCTTAGTGTCTTTTTGATTTTCTTTGGGTGTCGTATCTAAATACAATTGCGCTTGAAAATCTGCCAATTGTTGTCTGGATTCTTCAGTAAATACGGTAAATCGCCATGGTTGCGTATTCCCATGTGTCGGCGCCCAAATGGCATTGTTCAACATCGCTTCAATTTGCTCTTTATGTACTTTACGCGTGCTAAATTGTTCCGGATAAATCGTTCTTCGGTTTTTAATTAAGTCTGTAATTTCAGAAAGATTATATTTCATTGTTTTGTTCTATTTTATATTTTTTCAATTGCGTCTGCAGTGCGTACGTAATTCAATTCATTTCATACGCTCCAATGTCGGGCGTAGTTATGGATCTAGGATTTCCTTCTATATCAAACCCATTCGATAAGTTAGGATCCCCTCCCCCATTTAACGGTGAATTACTTTCGAAATGGTAATTGTATTTAATTGGATCTTTAAAATAAGGGTTCAAATTCCAAATCACATTTTTAAAGCTAGCGCTTTTATTTTGGTCAATCCATTTGATTAAGCAAGTATTAAAATTTAAGTTTATTTTCACATTTGGATCTTGAATAGTATCAATTAAGACCTCAAATTCTTTCGCACCATAAATGACTGAATTATTGATTGTACCTTCCATACTAGACAGGTAATTTATTTTATTTGTAGGATTATAATAGTTGTTTTTCAAAACAAGCGCTGCAGATTTCTCATCTTTTCCATAATCTAAAATGTGACATTGGTTGACATAATAGGTGGCGCCTTGCAATACAAATAAACCATACCTTTCATTATTTGCAATCACACAATTCTCCATCTTTAATGTAGGATTAGCGAATAAAAACACACCATAACTTGCATTATTTTCAATAATTGAATTGGTTAAGGTAAGGGTTGCTTGAAGATTTTTAGGGTCTTGGCTATATACATGAATCCCTGCTGTACCATTTCTAATTTCTACGTAATTAAAGGATGATGGTTGAGCTTGATGTAGGTATATTCCGTAGTATTGCCCTGAAACATCTTTGTAAAAATCTTCTAAGCGATCTCCTTCAACTATGACAGGTTTACTTTTGGTTCCATTCACATGTATCGAACCTTTATAGACCATTAACATCCCCTTTTTATGTAAATAAATTTTAGTACCCGCCTCAATAGTCAACGATTTAGCTGAATCAACAGCAGCCGTTCCAAAAATAACGTGCGGCTTATCATTTTTCCAAATCGTTTCTTTAATTACTTCACTACGATGGAAATAAGCATCTTGACCCCAAACTACTAAATTTAAATAATAATCTTTCCCATTTGCTCTAAATCGAATCGAATCCTCGACCACCAAGGGTAAGGATTGGTTATTCACGTTTAGTTTCACATCCACAAAGGCATACAAACTATCTTTTCCTTCGATACTAAGATTATCAAATTTAATACCCGATACACCATCTAAATTCAAACGGAAAGGAGATGACTTCCCTCCCATCAATTCCACTTCTTGGACAATAACTGTTTTAGAATCTGGATTATATATTTTAAATTGTTGAGTGGTTGTTCCGAGGGTTGTAAAAACGGTATCAAACAAAAGTGTATCCACCGAAAATGTAACATTCGACTGAGACAATCCACTGGATTTTTTACAGGAGCTTGTTAGTCCACCAATAAGTAGGATACTATATAATAGCACAAATAAAATAAGCTGTTTTTTCACGAAAAAGAATAACGTATTAAATTGACTTTTATTTTAAGGTCGATGGACAAACAAAATCTGTTGTAGGAATCCCCGCCTTTTTAATCGCTGCAAACCCTCCTTCTACGTTAATCATTCCATGGTACCCACGACTTTTTAAAATCGAAGCGGCAATTACTGAGCGATACCCCCCACCACAGTATATAAAGTATGGTGTTTCTTTTGGGAATTCTGCTAAATGTTCATTGAGATAATCCAAGGACGCTAATTGTGCGTGAGGTAAATGTTCACTTTGAAATTCATTCTCTTTACGCACATCAAAAACAATGGATTCTTCTTTTAATTGTGTTTTAAATATTTCTGCAGAAATAGAATCAATAGAATCAACTTCTTTACCTGCTTGTTTCCAAGCATCTATACCTCCATCCAAGTATCCTACCGTATGATCAAAGCCTACACGTGCTAAACGGGTAACTACTTCTTTTTCTCGACCTTCAGGTACAACTAATAATATTTCTTGTTTTACGTCTTGTAATAGTGCGCCTACCCATGGTGCAAAATTCCCATCCACTCCGATAAAAATTGCATTTGGAATATGGGCTTTAATAAATTCCTCTTCTTTGCGCACATCTAAAATTATTGCATCGCTTGAATTTGCAATCAATTCAAATTTTTCGGGAGTTAATGCTAAGGTACCTCTCTCTATAATCGTATCTATACTTTCGTAACCTTGTTTGTTTAACATGACATTCAATGGAAAATAGGAGGGAGGAGGTAATAGTCCGTCCGTAACCTCTTGAATAAATTCATCTTTCGTCATCGTTGCACGCAAGGCATAATTTGTTTGCTTTTGTTCACCTAAAGTACCAACCGTTTCTTTCGACATATTTTTTCCACATGCAGAGCCTGCGCCATGTCCTGGGTAAACAATCGTATCGTCTGGCAAAGTCATGATTTTTGTGCGTAAACTATCAAACAATAAACCTGCCAATTCTTCTTGGGTCATGTTTGCAGCCTTTTGCGCTAAATCTGGTCGACCTACATCGCCTAAAAACAAGGTGTCACCCGAAAAAACAGCATGTTCTTTTCCGTTAGCATCGATTAATAAAAAGGTAGAACTTTCCATGGTATGACCAGGTGTGTGTAGTACCTTGATAAAACAATTTCCTAATGGAAATAATTGTCCATCTTCAGCAATGGTAGCCTTGAAATTTGGAACAGCTGTAGGTCCATAAACAATATCAGCTCCCGTTTGTTCTGCAAGTGTCAAATGTCCGCTCACAAAATCTGCGTGAAAATGTGTTTCAAAAATATACTTGATGGTAGCATTGTCCGCTTTCGCTTTATCAATATAGGATTGAACTTCACGAAGTGGATCAACAATTGCTACTTCTCCGTTGCAAATTATGTAGTAAGCTCCTTGAGCCAAACATCCAGTATAAATTTGTTCTACACGCATGATTTTATTTTTCGGGTCTTATTACAAATGTACGATGTAAGGTTGGGAAAACAAATAGTAAATTATGGTTTATAGATAGAATATTCTCGATTATTAAAAACACATTTATAATTAGGTAAAAGCACCTCATCAGCAAAACTGCGCTTAAGGATTACTATGTGTTTTAAACCTTTGTTTTTTAGTGTTCTAATAAACGTTTCATTGCTAATGGAATCATTTGAATTCACCCAACCTTTTCGATGTGAAAAGTACATAGGTGTTGGATAATCACCACTATTTATTACAATTAAATCATGTTTACTCGAAAATTTATTTAAATCTGTTTCAAGTTTCATAATTTTTGAATCATTTTCGTGAATAATAAAATCATGAAATTGATTTCCAACACCTTCAACACAAATAATTACTAAAAGTAAAACTCTAAATCGTTTGTTTTTAATTTGATCTATACCATATCCAGCAACTAAAGCCATAACAGGAACAAATGGAATAATGTAATAACTATGATGTGCAAAGGTGAAGCCTGATTTAAGAATCAACACCCAAAAAACGAGAAAAGTTAAACTGAAAAGCAAAAGTATTTTACGTTCTCTTTTAACAAAAGAGTAAATCATTCCGACTAAAAATAAAGTAAACCCACTAAATTTCAATGCAGTATCGTAGAATTTTTTAAAAGTATCCTTTAAATTAAGGACGATTTCTCCAAAACCTTCCTGCATACTTTTTCCCATGAAAAAATGCCAAAATCCATACGTATCGACTAAATGAGGAACCCAAACGAAATACCACCAAAATACAGGAATAAGTGATACGACACTAACACTGCAAAATAGTAGTTTTCGTTTTAAAGAAATTTCTTTTTGGAAAAGGTAAAAAACAAAAAGGATCAATAAATATCCCGCAGGTAATTTAGAGAGCATTCCGATTAATACGAAAACAAAGTATAAAGCTAAATTAGCACTGTTTTTCTGGTTGTTTTTTGATAGTAAATAATTGGTTCCATAATAGATCGACATAAAAATAAAAGACATGGCAAAAGTGTCTGGCATTATTTTTCTTGAGAATTGAAACCAAATGGATACGGTTAAAGTTATAGTGGCATAGAATGAAGTTGTTTCCGTAAAATAACGTTTTACCAATTTGTAAAAATACAATAGGCCTATACTCGACACTAATAAATTTATCAATCTACCATACCAATGTTGGTAGCCAAATAGTTCGGATACTAGGTAAATAAGATAATTTAATGTAGGGAATTCCATTCCTGTAATCCCTGTTTTTTCTCCGGCAATGTCTATACGGGGATAAAAGATGTTGTTATCCACTTCCAAAAAGTTACGAGCAACCATAGTAACAGTGGTTTGACGCCAGTTGTGTGCAACTTCTAAAGGAGGATTGGTGATTCCGATGAGACGAATAACAAAAAAGAAAAGTATCCAAAAACGAATGTCTTTGAGAAGGAGGTTAGCTTTTGATTTAAACATTGATTTTTCCATTCTAAACCTATTTTTCAACCACTTTATATCCAATCTTATTACGATCTTTAGTTTGTTTTTCTAAGGAATCTTTTTTCAACAGGTAATTAATTACTTCAAATATATCATCAAATTGCTTATCATATTTTTGTTCAAGAGATTTAACTTGTTCAACAATTTTATTATTCGATAAAATATTTTCTTTCAAAGCAATGAACGCTCTAACAATTGCGATACTTGTCATTCTAGCTTTTTTACTTCTTAAAACGTTGGATAACATTGTTACACCATGTTCTGTAAAAGCAAAAGGTGGAGATGATTTTGGTCTTTTATGATTTGATGTCATCACAAATTGTGATGACATCAAATCATACTCATCAGAAGAAAGTTGAAACATGAAATCAGGTGGAAATAAATCAATATTTCGTTTAACGGCCTGATTTAATATTCTTGTTTCTACTTCGTATAGCTCAGCTAAATCAAAATCAAGCATTATTTTTTGGGTTCTAATTTCATAAATTTTTCGGTGAATTTGTGTGATTTCCATTTGATGTAATTGTTAATTTCTATTGAAGTTAATAAATATTTTGATAAAAATCCAAGAAAAAACGTCCTAGATATAGAATAATAGAAAGTGTATTAGCTTGATTTATCGGATTAATTGAGTGATATTTACATAAAACTATTTCTATTATGCAACAAACTAAAACCTCCATTCGACCACAAATTCCAACAGCGATTGTAAACGAAAACATGACAAACGAGGAAAAATTTCAAAACACAACGCTACGTCCAGTCATCAAAATGCAACACGATTTACTTTTTTTGCGTTTGGAAAGTGAATTAAATCAAGCTGCTTTTCAGGATTTAACCAAAGAGGCAAAAAAGCAATTTATTCAAACGGGATTGTTTAAAGGAAATGCGATTCGTAGTGAAGTTATTGGATTGATTTCTGGCTGTTTCACGCTGGAAGAATACGGGTTTTACAGAGAAAATGCCAAAACGATGAATAAACGAATTATTCAGATTATTATTGAACGAGTGATTTCAACGTTGGGGTTTTAAGCTCGTTAATTCAATTCTTCTGTTTTTCGTATATTTGTAACCATACAAAACCGAATAACTATGTGTGGAATAGCAGGATTTATTGATTTCAATAAAAAATCTACGGAAAAAGATTTACTTGCTATGAGCCAAACCTTGTTTCATCGAGGTCCGGATGGTGGAGATTTACAATACTTTCAGGAATCGAATTTCACGCTTGGTTTAGCCCACCGTCGCTTAGCAATCATTGATATTACGGAGTCTGGTAAACAACCGATGTTATTTAAGGAGCATTGGATTACGTTCAACGGAGAAATCTACAATTACAAAGAAATTCGCAAAGAACTTGTTAATCTTGGACATTCGTTCACAAGCGATTCCGATACAGAAGTGATTTTACATGCCTATACCCAATGGGGGGAAACTTGTGTAGAACGTTTCATCGGTATGTTTGCGTTTGTAATCTATGACATCCAGAAAAACGAGGTGTTTTGCGTACGCGATCGAGCAGGAATAAAACCTTTTTTCTATTACTTGAAAGATGGTTTGTTTTTGTTTGCATCCGAATTAAAAGCATTTCACGCACATCCAAATTTTGAGAAGAAAATCAATCTAGATGCAGTGGCAGCCTTTATGCAATACGGGAACGTTCCTACACCACACTGTATTTTTGAACATACATTAAAATTAAAGCCTGGCCATTATACGAAGTTTTCATTAGGTCAAACTCTAAACGAAGTAAAACAAGTTCAATATTGGTCAGTATACGACGCTTACAATCAACCGAAATTGGATATTTCCTTTGACGAAGCGAAAAAAGAAACGGAGAAAATTTTACAAAGCGCCTGTGATTACCGCATGGTTGCTGATGTTCCTGTAGGTGTGTTTTTAAGTGGGGGATATGACAGTACGTGTGTGACTGCCTTATTACAAAAAGATCGAACAGAACCGTTGAAAACCTATACAATTGCAGTTCCAGACATTGGCTTGAATGAAGCGGCATTTGCGAAAGAAACGGCGAATTACTTAGGAACAAAACATACAGAAATTGCGTGCACGGAGAAAGAGGTGCTAGAATGGATTCCTGAATTACCTTACTATTACGACGAACCATTTGCTGATAGTAGTGCGTTACCTACGACATTAGTGAGTAAGGTCGCGCGACAAGAAGTAACTGTTGCTTTGAGTGCTGATGCAGGAGATGAGGTGTTTGCTGGGTACAATCGCTACAGTTATTTGTTGAAGTACAGAAGTAAATTAGAACAAATCCCTGGATTTGCGCGTAAGTCCATCGCTGGATTAATGAATATCGTTCCTTCGAATGCTTTACCAATTCTAAAACACAAATACAATTTTCATAATCGCTATGAAAAACTGAAAGGAATTCTCAAAGATCCTTCGGAAGAAAATATCATGTTGAGTTTGAGTCAACAATACACGGATACACAAATGAAAGAGGTGATGAATGCTTCGTTTCATCGTTTGAAAACGGCGTATCAGTCCAAAGAATTAGCTGCTCAATATTATTCTCCATTAGCATACATGCAAGCGGTGGATTACCAAACATACTTAGTCGACGATATCCTGCAAAAAGTGGATCGTGCAACCATGACCGTTAGTTTGGAAGGAAGAGAACCTTTCTTAGATCATCGTGTGATTGAATGGGCTGCAAAATTGCCAAATGACTTTAAATTACATCAAGGAAATCAAAAATATATACTAAAAGAGATTGTTCATCAGTACGTTCCAAAAGAAATGATGGATCGACCTAAAATGGGGTTTGCGATTCCTATTGCGAAATGGTTAGCGACTGATTTACGTCCGTTGTTAGAAACCTATATCAACGAAGAAAAAATTGAATCCCAAGATATCTTTAACTGGGAACATGTTTCTAAGTTGAAGCAAGATTTTTTAGAGGGAAAAAAAGAGTTAGATTACAAAATTTGGTACCTCTTGATGTTTCAAATGTGGTACGAAAAATGGATGAGCTAAATGAAGACTAAAAAGGTTCTTTTACTTTGTCCGTACCCGATCGGAAAGGCGCCCTCGCAACGTTTTCGCTTTGAGCAATACCTTCCTTATTTGGAAGAAAATGGCTTTGAAATAACGGTTAAACCTTTTATTGATTATCAATTATGGGACCTACTCTATAAACCAGGTTTATTCGCGCAAAAAACCATTGGAATGTTGAAGAGTACATTCAATCGTTTTACATTATTATTCAATGTTCGAAAATACGATTTCATCTTCATGCATCGCGAAGCCATGCAATTTGGCCCACCTGTAGTTGAATTTCTGCTATCGAAAGTATTAAGGAAGAAGATTTTATACGATTATGACGATGCAATTTGGCTGAAAAATCACTCGGATAGTAATGCCCTACTTTCATTTACTAAATGGTATTCAAAAGTGAATTCGATCTGTGGATGGGTACATACGGTGCAGTGTGGAAACCAATATTTAGCGGACTTTGCAAAACAATACAGTCAAAATGTACACATTGTTCCCACAACCATTGATACGGTTGGAATGCATAACAAAACCATCGATTATTCACGTGAACGTTTAGCTATCGGTTGGACAGGATCACACTCGACTATGCATTACTTGGACATGATTTATCCTGTTTTGTTACGATTGGAAGAAAAATATGAGTTTGATTTCCTTGTCATTTCCGATCGTAAACCAAGTTTCGAATTGAAGTCCTTGGTCTATTGTAAGTGGGATAAAATCAATGAAGTAGATGACTTGTGTAAAATTGATATCGGTGTAATGCCTCTCAAGAACAATGAATGGTCGGAAGGTAAATGTGCTTTTAAAGGTTTGCAATACATGTCTTTAGGAATCCCTACGGTAATGTCGCCAGTTGGTGTAAATAAAACGCTCATTCAAGATAAAGAGAATGGTTATTTAGTGGATTCCGACGATGAATGGTACGATATTTTAGCTTATTTACTTGAAAACAAAGAAGCACGTATGCGTGTAGGTGCAAAAGGAGATGAAACCGTTGAGGATTTTTACTCGGTGGAGGCTTTGAAATCTAAATATTTAGAATTATTCCAAGCGATGTAATCTCAATTATTCCAGAGGCCTGAGGTTTTCGAAGGCGAGGCTCTCGATGTGTAGCCTGAGGCTCTCGAAGGCTACTTAAACCTACCAGAAGCAATTACTTTTTCGATACCTTCTTCCAACTGAATCAAATCGCGATTCAAGATTTCGCGCATCTTAGCAATATCAGGTTGTCTACGAGTCATGTCTCCATCCTTCAAAGGTGGTAAATACACAATTTTAGAAGTCGAGTTTGTCTTTTTAATGATTAATTCAGCTAAATCTTTGATAGTATAAATGATATCGTTACCAACGTTGTATACTTGATTGATTGTTTCGTCATTTTCTAATGCTCCAACACAAAACTCGGTATTGTCATCGATGAAACAGAAAGTTCTCGTTTGACTACCGTCTCCATATAAAGTTATGTCTTCCCCTTTTAAAGCGGCAGACATAAATTTTGACATCACAAAATCTTCACTTTGTTTAGGTCCGTAGGTGTTGAAAAAGCGGAAAATAGTATAATCTAAGCCATATTCTTGTTCGAAAGAACGAAAATAAGCTTCTCCTACATTTTTGACCACAGCGTAAGGTAAACGAGAATTTAAAGGTGTAGTTAATTCATTTTGAGGCAAATGAACTGGTTCACCATACACTTCAGAAGAAGATGAATAAAATACACGTTTAACACCTGTACTTTTAGCTAAATTTAGAACATTTTTAATCCCTTGGATATCTTCCAAAACATGAATAGGATTATCTAAGGTACGAAGAACCCCTACCATTGCAGCATAATGATAAACATAATCAAATTGATAGGAAGTCATGATTGGACTAATCTCTTCTAAATGATTTACATCTGCAACAATAAACTTACAATTTGGGTGATTAGGAATATTTTCCTTTCTCCCAGTTAAAAAATTATCTACTAATACAACGTAGTTATTAGGGTTTTCTAATAATTTTTCTGCGGTCGAGCTAGGTACAAATCCTGCACCACCTGTAATTAAAATTTTAGTCTTGTTGCTGTCCATCTTTTACTTTTACATTGCCAAGTTACGAGTTTTTGCTCGAAAAATGAATTATTAGTCGTTTTTAGTAATGTTTTGTTGCCAAATCCAAGCTGAACTTACCATTTCGTCTAACGTTTTTTCAGCTTTCCAATGCAAGAAATTAGCAGATTTTGTAGTATCTGAATAGATCGACATGACATCTCCAGCGCGTCTTGGTCCCATCTCATAATTCAAAGAGACACCCGAATTCTTCTCAAAACTAGCGATCGCTTCTTTCACACTTACTCCGTCACCAGTCCCTAAATTTATGACGTTGTAATCAAGGTCTGTTTTATTCTCAATTAATATGTTCAATGCTTTTACGTGCGCATTAGCGATATCGCACACATGTATATAATCACGTATGCAAGAACCATCACGTGTAGGATAATCAAATCCATGCACAAACATTTTATCGCGTTTACCAATTGCAGTTTGGGTGATAATCGGAATTAAACTTGTTGGAGGATTGATGGGTGATTCTCCAATAAGTCCTGAAGGATGAGCTCCTACTGGATTGAAATAACGTAAAGCAATGGTTTTAAAATTCACTCCACATTTCGCATATAATTCTAATTGTTGTTCACCGATTTGCTTTGTATGAGCGTACGGCGACTCTGCAGGACTAAAAGGAGTGTTTTCGGTTACTGGTAAGGTATCAATATTTCCATATACCGAACAAGAGGAAGAAAAAATCAAATTATTAATATTGAATTTTTTACATGCCTCAACGACATTAATTAAAGACTCTAAATTATTGTGATAATACAAAGCAGGATTATCAACAGATTCTGGAACAGATTTAAATGCTGCGAAATGAATTACACCAACCACATTCGTTAACGAAGAAACATAATCAAATAGGGCGACTTTATCACATAAATCGATTGGATGATTGTAAATTTTTCTACCTGATATTTTTTCTATGCGTGGAAACGTTTCATCAGAAGAATTTGAATAATTATCAATCGAAATGATTTCGAAGTCCGTTTTATCGATTAATTCTAGTATGGTGTGAGAACCTATGTACCCTGCACCACCTGTCACTATAATTGTTTTTTTCATGCTTATTTTTTTAATGTTGCAGTATATTTTTCGCTCACTACTTTCCAATCGATCACTTTCCAAATATTTTTCAAATAATCAGCACGTTTGTTTTGATATTTCAAGTAATACGCATGTTCCCACACGTCAATTGCTAAAATTGGTGTTCCCTTATCTGTAACTAAATCCATCAATGGATTATCTTGATTACTTGTTGTGATGATTTTCAATTCATTATTTGGAGTAACAATCAACCATACCCAACCTGACCCAAACAAACCTGTACCTGAAACAGTGATCATTTTTTGTAACGAATCTAAGGAAGCATATTGTTTAGTGATTTGTGACAATAATTCTGGAGTAGGCGTTTTTGTTGGAGTTGGAGAAATAATTTCCCAAAATAAGGTATGGTTATAATGTCCTCCTGCATTATTACGTACCACTGCTGGTTGACTACTTACACCCGCCAAAATTTCAGCTAAACTTTTCGTGTTTGAAGTCCCCAAAGCCTTATTAAGATTTGTAATATACGCCTGATGGTGCTTACTGTGGTGAATTCGCATAGTAACAGAATCTATAGTTGGTTCTAGTGCATTGTAAGCATAAGGTAAACTTGGCAATGTAAATGTCTGAGCACTAACTAAATTTGTTAGTAATAATGCTAATATGATGGTTATTTTTTTCATAAATCTGTTTTTAAGCAAAAATAGAAATAAATCGTTTACTGAATTGATGAGTTAAGTCTTTGATTTGATAATATTTTTTTTGCGCAGAGATACAAAATAAAGATGAAGGTTTTGACTGAATTATTGAGGCATCAGAGAAAACTAACCTTGTGATATGAATTAGAAACAGATTGTTTTTAAAATTCATAATAAAATCCCTAATTTTGCACCACAATAAAAAAAATACTTATGGCAACTACGGCAGATATTAAAAATGGATTATGTATTAAGTTTAACGATAAACTTTGTCAAATTATCGAATTTCAACACGTTAAACCAGGAAAAGGACCAGCGTTTGTACGTACTAAATTGAGACAAATTGAATCTGGAAAAGTAATTGACAATACATTTTCTGCAGGACATAAGATTGAGCCTGTTCGTATCGAAAACCGTGAGTACCAATACTTATATCAAGAAGGTGCTGAATATGTTTTTATGAATAATGAAAATTATGAACAAGTAAACATTCCAGCGAAAATGATTGAAAAACCAGGTTTCTTAGTGGAAGGAATGATGTGTAACATCTTATTTCACGCGGAAGAAGAAAACCCATTAGTTGTTGAGTTACCATTCTACATTGAGTCTGAAGTAACTTACACTGAACCAGGAATCAAAGGAGATACAGCTACCAACACGATGAAACCAGCAACGATTGCAACAGGAGCGGAAGTACGTGTTCCTTTGTTTATTGATAACGGTGAAAAAATTAAAATTGATACGCGTACTGGAGTGTATGTAGAGCGTGTGAAGAAATAATACTCGCAATAATTAGAACCATATAAGGCATATAAGAAAAATTGACCTGATAGGGTTTTGAAGGCAAATTAGAAAGGCTACTCGATTTGAGTAGCCTTTTTTGTTGAAGTTGAATTAAAAATTGTCAAAACGAGGCTTTCGTAGAAGAAAAAAGCGCAGTTTACATTAGTAAATGAGCATTTTTGATTCAAGAATAACGAAGTGTTGACACTTTTTAGGCAACTTCTTTTGGTATTAATTGAGGTGAACCAAGGTTGTTTCATTTAAGACTTTCACTGAGGTTACAGACTTGCTGTAATTTAATATTGCTTCGATTGTTTTAGTAGATGGTTCAGTTGCTAAAACAGCAGAGAAAGTGGCAGAAATTTTTTTCGAGTAGTTTTTATCCATAGTTTCTTTTTGAAGTTATAAAATACATAACGTGAAGAATTATATTTTAGTATAATTCAGTAGATATTTTTCCTAAAACCTAATCTCTTCAAAGTTTGGTCGATCTATAACCTCATCAAGCATACATTTTTCAGAAATCTTTAGTAATTTTTTCTTACCATCTACATTATCTTGGATTAATGATACAACGTCTTGTATCAAGCAACCAAAGGCCCGTACATCTAATCGCTCAATAAAGGATGCATCTTTCGAATTTTTGTCGTAAAAAGTGGCTGCACCAAAATCTCCGAAATAGGCCTGACCTTCTTCGTTATATAAGGTATTGTGTGCATATAAATCTCCATGCATGATACCTTGTGCGTGTAAGTGCTTAGCAGCTTGTAGTACTCCGTTAAGAATATTCATTCCTTGTTTGAATGTAAACTGTTGCTCCGTTGGAAATACATCACGTGTGCAGGAGTCAAAACTTGGTGGTAAACCTAAATTTTTATAATCCGAAGGAATTAATTCCATGACAATTCCTTGTTTCCCATCTGAATGATTTGAAATCGTGGCAATTAAAGGAACAATATTTTTATGTAAACCTGTGGATAGACACGTAGCTAACTCATCTTGTGGGTAGCCATCACTCGTCACATCTCCTTTAAATAGTTTGATCGCAACTTCTTTTTCTCCATCAATTCTAGCTCTACTGATAATCCCCGAAGCTCCTTCGCCAAGTTGTTGGAGAACTTCTAATCGTGACCAATCAATGCTTGGAAGTTGGACTGAAATTTCAGGTACATAGGTTACTGGATTACCAGAGAATGCTAACCATGATAATCGCGGTAATTGATACAACCATGAAGGAATTAGCGAAAGTTGATTTGCTGAAATACGAACAAGTTCTAGACTAGTACAATTTTTCATTTCCTCAGGTAATTCAGTAATACAATTTCCTGCCATGACAAACTTTTGCAATTTTTTACATTGACCGATTGAACGGGGAAGTTTTTCCAAGCGATTATCAGTCAAGATTAACCATTGAATATCTAAAGGAAGAGCATTTTCAGGAAATTCAACCAATTGATTCGCCTTAAACCCTATCATCGTCAATGCAGGACACTCAGCTAATTGTTTCGGAAAAATAGTGAAATTATTTCGCGAAAAAAAAGCGATTTTAAGCTTCTTAAAACGATGCATATCCAAAGGTAATTCTGTTAATGAATTACCTGAAAGATCTAGCATTTCTAAAGAATCTTCATATCTGTAAATTTCTTGTGGAAACTCGGTTAAACCACAAGACAATGTGATTTGTGTTGGATCTTTTATCGTATCTAATTCAAGTTCTTGTAACGTATTCATTCAACAAAAGTAGGTAATTTTTATAACCGTAGAAATTTGTGAATTTAGATTGTTCACTATATCGATTTAAAATCACTTAGTATCGATTAAAATCTAACTCAATTGATTTTTTATTAAATCGTAATATTTCCCATTAATTTTAAGTAATTCATCATGGGTACCTCGTTCTACCAAACGGCCTTCATGCATCACTAAAATTTGATCTGCATTTTTCACTGTGCTCAATCTGTGTGCTACCAAAATGACGGTTTTACCATTGAAATATCGGTGTATATTTCGCATAATTTGCGCTTCGTTTTCAGTATCTAAGGCAGAAGTCGCTTCATCAAAAATAAAATAAGCTGCTTGCTTGTATACTGCTCGAGCAATCAATACACGTTGCTTTTGACCTCCACTCAATTGTAAACCATTCACACCAATTTTAGTATCTAAATTCCCTCTTAAATTGTCCTTAACAAATTCGGTGAGATTTGCAATTTCAATAGCGCGTTGGAATCTTTCTAAATCAATTTCTTCTTCTTTACCCAAAATAACATTGTATATAAAAGATTGATCAAAAAGATATCCTTGTTGCATCACCGTTGACAGATTACTTCGTAAAAGCTCAGAAGGAAGTTGGTTCAAGGGATGATTCCCAACAATTAATTCACCTTCGTATTCTTGATAATAACCTAAAATCAAACGTAATATAGTGGTTTTTCCGCTTCCACTCTCCCCTACAATGGCGGTCGTTTTACCTAAAGGTATCACCAAATTCAAGTCTTGAATCATTGATTTGTATTGACCGTAATACTTAAAATTAAAGGACCTAAATACGATATCCCCGGGAATTAGTTCTACACTTTTCGTTGAATATTCCTCGTTCAACAATTGGATACTTAACAAACGATTCATACTTAGCTTTGCTTCTTGTAAGGAATGTGCAAAAGTTAGGAGTTGATTTAATGGATTCGTAGTTTGACCCAATACGAAAGACAAACTCAATAAACCACCAAAAGAAAGCTGTTCGTTCATCACTAATTGCGCAGCTAGATAGGTAATTACAATGTTCTTTCCCGATTGAAAAAACGAATACCCCATGGATTGAAACATATCAATTTTTGTGCTTTTAAGCGAAAGATAAACTGAATCCTGTTGTGTAGTTTTCCAATTCTCATTTTGTTGTTCTTCAACTCCAAACAACTTTACATCTTGAATTCCTCCTACAATTTCGTGAAGAATATTCTGACTTTCCACGTGTTTTTGAAATTGTAAGAACTCTACTTTTCTTCGTTTCGCTTGAAATACATACATCCAAGTAATTCCAAGTAAAATACTTAAAATGAATATAGTAAAAATGGTCGGCCCATACATCCAAACAATGAACGAATAGATGACGATATTGGTGACGGAAAACAAGGTGTTAACGAGGTCTGAAGTCAAAAATTGCTCCAAGCGCGAGTGATCATTAATTCTCTGAGAAAGATCCCCATACGATTTAGCGTCAAAAAATTGCATGGGTAATTTGAATAATTTTCGAAGAAAATCTTGAATGATTTCTAAACCAATTTTACCCGAGACATAGGTGGTTAACCATGTTCTGAAAAACGAAATGATTGAATCTCCAATAAACAATCCGAGTTGAGCAAATAGTAATAATTGAAGTAAATGTTCATTTTTATACTTCATAGCCTTATCGACCATCATCTGAGTCGTATAAGGAATAATCAGTGTGACTGCACTTGCTAGAATCATCAATCCTATGATCTTTAAAAACTGTAGATAATAAGTTTTGATATATTTGAGGGTATATTTTGACACATCAAATTTGCGTTGTTGATTCTTCAGATGTTCAAAAGATGCTTCTTTAGTGAAAAGCATAGCATATCCATAATCAACATTATTTTTTAAGAAGTGTTTTTCAAAAACAGATTTGGTGACTTTATGTTTTTTAAACGCAGGATCAGCGATGTAATAATACGTTTGCCTTCCTTGTTGCTGTACTTTATACAATACAACAAAATGGTTATTGTTCCAATGGAGAATACAAGGTAATGACTCCTCCGAAAAATCATTCACACCCATCCGAATTGCAGAGCTTGACATTCCCAGTTGCTGAGATGCGGTTGACAGACTCATAAAATCGATACCCAATACAGACTTTTGACAGAGTTCATTTAAATAGTCTAAAGAATATTTGGCACCGAAGTAGCGTGTTACCATAGACAAACAAGCGGTACCACAGTCGGTACTGTCTATTTGTCGGATAAATTTGATTTTTCGAGAGGAGAACATTGTGTATTAATCAATTAAACAAATGATATAACCATTCATAAACACCTAAAAATCAACTATAAAATTCTTAATCTTACGAATTTATTTCATAGAATATTTTTTAGGACCTATGAAAAAATTACCAGCATAATATTTTAATAATTATTGTATTATTATCACCAACTGCTACATGTTGACCATTGTTTTTTAACGACTCAGGTTGTTTTGTATTTGGTTTTTTAATTGGTGCTGGTTTCTTATAAGCATCTACATCTAATAAACCACCCATAATTGTCATTTGCTCATCAACAGAAATTGATGAAAAAGTTACTGCATTTTTCATTTTTATAAATTTTAAATTGTTTTGTACTCATCAAAGTTTATTCACATTTGATGCTCGTGGTGATTGATGTACATCGGTTATTAAAGTCGATTTTGGCCCTACGACTTCAATTAGTTAATCCTTTAATATTCTAATCTTGATCTTTAAAAAGAAAAAGTTAAGATTTTTGTAGGTAAAGGATAGGATGTCGGATTTGGAAATGGATTGTAAGGAGGTGTTGTTGTTATAATAATTGGTTTTTTAGGACCAATAATAGCTGTTCCGCCCATAATTTTTCCTAGCTCATCTATCGCAATAGATGCAGTTTTTGGTTGATTGTTCATCGAAATAAAATTTACATAAGTTTACTTGTTCACCAAAGTTTAATCACATTTGGTGTTCTCGGTGATGATGTACATCAGGTCTTAAAGTCTTCTTGGGCCTTCGACTTTAATTGCTATAAAATTTTGTGTTATTCTTTTGTTCTGTCGATCTCTTCTTCGTTTTTAATCTCACGATCTTCCACTTGCACTTTATTATTTCCAAAATTATAGGTTAAGGAAAAACGAATTGAACGATTATCATTATAATTTACACCATCTAAAATAACACCATTTGAATACATTTGCATTCGAGGTCGCATAGATTTAAACACATCATTAATACTTAATCCATATACAAATTTCTTGTTCTTTGAACGATACATAATCCCACTGTTTAGCGTATAATAAGAATTAAACTTAACTAGGCTTGAAATACCCGGGAAACTAAACATTCCAAATAAAGTCATCGACAATCCTTTCACAGGTGTTTTTATTTGATTACTAAGATTCAATGAGGAACTAAATCCTTTTAATGAAGAATAAGTAATTTCAGAATTGGAATACGAATTGGAATAGCTAAAATCCCATTGAAAATCAGACTGTATGAATCCCTTTTTCAGAGAATATACTGTGATTAAGGAAAGAATATCACTTGACAAAAAGTTTATATTTGTATATACTTGAGTATTTGTTTTTAAATCAACAATTGGAATTTGACTGTATGAATTAGAATTGTGTGTATAATTTAATGAACTTGAAAATTTATCTTTAAACATATAATACACTTCAATATTATCTGTAAATGAGGGTCTCAAAAATGGATTTCCTATGCTATATTGATTGGCATTCATATACAATTTAAAAGGATTTAATTCAGCATAATTTGGACGATCGATTCTTCTTGAATACGACCCTCCAAGATAAACCTCCTCTTTTAATGTGTATAATGCATATAATGAAGGGAAAAATTTCAAATAGTTATAATTGTTTTCTTGATCATAGGTAAATGATTTACTTTCTATAATTGAATTTTCCGCTCGAACTCCTGCACTTAACTCCCATTTTTTAAATGTTGTTGAAAATGTAAAATACAACGATTGAATTTTTTCAATATACAAAAACTTATCTTTTTCAATTAAATGAATATAATTATTTACCTTATGTACATTATCAAAATTATTGAGATTCTCACTATTACTTAGTCTACCACCAGCGTAGATCGAAAATTTCTCAAATGGCAATTCAAAATCTACATCCAATGAATTAGACAACACCTGTTGTTTACTTGCTGTTTGTATATTTGATAAATAGTTTGGAGACACTAAATTTTCGGTACGACTATTCATCCATCGATTTTTGGATTGATCAAAATTGAAATGGTTAAAATCGATTGATATTTTTTTACCTAATGTATCCATGATGTAAGAATAATTTAATCCTGTATTCATGGACTTTAAACTAGATGTACCATCTCCAAATGATTTTGTTAATGAATCGCTTATTGAATTTCTAATATAATTTATGTTTGTTGAATTTGTTAAATACGGTCGAGATGTATTCACCTGAGAGGAAAGAACTATACGTGAATTTTCAGTGAATTTGTACGTTAAATCCATACTATTACTAATTCCTGATTGATTTATTTTAGCTTTTGTACTGTTTTGATTATTACTAGAAGGAAATTTCATATTCATATCTATCGATTGCTGAAATGCTGATTGACTAACATT
>CANCJF010000032.1 GCA_947378245.1 Bacteroidota bacterium | reverse complement strand
AAAAAAAAAGAGTTTTAAAAGAATCTCACTAAGTTAATGTACGAATTTCAGTTTAAATAATCTAGCTTGTTAAATAGGCTTAAATGAAAGTAATACTTTGATTTATAATTCTTTAATTTGTTTTGATTATGCATCTAAAAATAAAAATGATACAATACTTGTTAATTTACAGTACTGTTTAAACTCAAAATTTAATAGGTAATTTAACTAATAAATATTTATATTTGTAAAAAAAAATGAAAATATGAAAACATTATTATTATCTGTAGCGCTTATGTGTTTTGGAGTTACTTCAATTGCGCAAAAAACGGACAAAGAAATTAAAAAAGAGCTTGCCTCAAGATCAATTAAATCAGCTAGGAAAGAAGCTAAAAAATTAAAAAAAGCTGGATGGGATGTAAGTCCTGGTTCAATTTCTTTAGATAAAGTTCTTGAAAAGTCCTACATGAAGTCCGAAGAAGAGACAAACAAAGGTGCGAAAAAATATATTTTCGCTGATGGTAACGGTGTTGGAGAGACAAAAACTGCAGCTGAACTTCAAGCATTGACTGTTGCTAAGTTAGCACTAGCTAGTCAAGTTGAGAGTAATGTAAATGCTCTTATTTCTGCGAATTTAGCCAATCAACAATTGAATAATGAAGATGCTGCCTCAATTACTCAGACGATTGCAAATTCAAAAGAATTAATTTCTGCACAATTAGGATATGTTGAGCCAGTTTTTAAAATTTATAGAACTCCTAAAGGAAATGATAAAAATACAGAAGTTCAAATTCGTATTTTTTACGATACTGAACAATCTTTACAAATTGCAAAAAGAGTTATCCAAAAAGAATTGAAGGATAAATTAAAAGTGAATGAAGAACAATTAAATAAAATGATGGGTATTGATAATTAGTAACTGTTATTAAAATTCATGAATATTAATTTTAAGGTTGCATTGCAACCTTTTTTTATTAATTTTTCAAACTAAATAAACATGAAAAAAACAATTGTACTTTTATTTTTTCAGTTCATATTTATTAATTTGTTTGCGCAACAAGAAAAGATTTTAGAAGGAGAATTTCAAACAGAATTCTACGATATTGAAACCAAAGAAGTCGCAAAAAAAAGAGCTAAAGAAAATGCGATTGTAAATGCGATGGAAAAAGGTTTTGGTACTTCTGTTACTCAAGATAACACATTACATTTAAAAAACACGAATTCAGGAAATAAAACGGAAACTAAAAGTGTTTTTAATTCTGTTTCTGAAACGCAAATTAATGGCGAATTGATAGAAGAATTAAAAGTTGAATTTGAAGAAATTCCTTTTATCAAAAAAAAATCAAATGGAAGTGAGATTAATGCTTTAGAAATAAAATGTAAGGTTAAAATTAGAGCTAGGGAATCTATTGAATCGAATCCATCGTTTAATGCTTTTCCTTTAAAGTGTTCTGACACTTTAAAATGCAAATCTTATTCGTTCAAGGATAAAGACAGTTTATTAGTTTATTTTAAAGCATCAAAACTGGGGTATATTTGTCTTTTCTTAGATAACAACGATGAATCTAAAGCATCGTACATTTTTCCAGATCTTCCTGACGTTGATAATTTCCCTAATGGATATCCAGTTGAAGCAGGAAAAGAGTATTTCTTTTTTTCAAATGAAAAAAAGCACAAATTAAGTGGCATTAGTTATTTGTCAACTATTTATTGGTCTAAAAGTGAGGGTATTGAAAAGTTGTATGTAATCTTTTCCCCTACGCCTTTCGAGATTCCCGATTTGACTGGAGGTACTAAAGTAGTTCCTTCAAGTTTAAGTTCAAATGATTTTAGAAAATGGTTAGTTAATCTTCGACTTATTAATAAACAAATAGAAATTAAGAGAATTCCAATTACTTCAGTTTTTTAATTGTAACTATTTTTATACATCTGTTTATGTTGTTTTTATATTTTCTAACTCAGAATTGAAATATAATGTAGATCATATTTATTTATTGTGTAAGATGTTGTAACAGAATATGTAAGATCCAATAAGAGTTGTGTGCGGATAGTTGTGTTATGATGTAGATATTAAAATCTATTGTTATTTTTGTCCAAATTAATTTATATTAATCCTTCATAAATCTAATAATTATTGACATGAATTTGTTTTATATATTAATCGTATTATTTATTTCTAGTTTTTCGTTTGCTCAGATTCAAAATAAATCTGGAGTAAATACTTATTATAATAAACCGAAAATTGAGGCTAAAACAATTACTCAAGCTACTGGTATTATTTTAATTGAGTGTAATTTAGATGCGAATGTTTATTTGAATGGTGAAGATAAGGGTAGTATAAGTGCTAATGTTCCTAAGAAAATTAGTACGGCTGTAGGTGATAATATTATTGAGGTAGTTAGTTTAGTTGGTTATTACAGAGAAAGAGAAAAAATACTTGTGAACGCTAATATGCAATACTATCATTTTTTTAATTTATTATCAAAGAAGCAAGAAGAAGATAAAAAGCTTCAGGATTTAAATATGGCTGAAGAGAAAAGAATTGCTGAAGAGAAAAGAATTACTGAAGAGAAAAGAATTGCTGAAGAGAAAAGAATTGCAGAGGAAAATCAAAGATTAGAAGAAGAAAAAATTATTGAAGAGAATCGAAAATTAGCTGAATTAATTGCTTGGAATCAAGTCAAAGATTCCTTTTCTATAATTCTAATTGAAAATTACATTGATTTAAATCCTACAAGTATTTATTTAGATCAAGCTCATCAGTTGTTGAAAAGAAACTATATTTTTAGATCAGAGGAAATGTTTAGAAAATGGGATGTTGTTAAATTGGAGTCTAATTATGAGGGGTTCAGAAAAAGATATCCCGATGATGAAGAAAATTTAGAAAAAATTAGAACATCTCTATCGAAATTATATTTATTAACAGCTAATTCTTTTTTTGATAAAAAAAAGTGGGAATTTTCAAGGAATTATTACTCTAAGTATTTAGTGATAAATCCTAATTTATTAGAAAAGAATTTTTATCAAAGAAGAATAAACACATGTACTAGAAGAGAAAAGCAAAAGGGCGGTGTTTTTTTTATGTATACATTTGATGAAGCGAATCAATATGGTATAGGTATTGGGAATATGTCTGTTAAAAAAACCAGCATTTATTTTCACCAGAATTTCAATTCTAATTTTATAAATAATAATGAGGATAAATATAGTATCTCAAAGTATTTAATTGCAATAGGTGGAACAAGAAAAATATTATATCCACTTTGGGGGTATGTTGGTATGGGACTAGGGTATCAATCATATTATGACGATCTACATGTCCAAAATTCTAAATGGGGATTATTCCCTGAGATGGGATTGATGTTAAGATTGGGTGTTTTCTCGTTTAAGTATGGTTTTACATATCAAGATAATTTAATAAACAACTATTTTCCTAATGATTTTAGTTCGCAGTTTGGAGTTGGATTTTGCTATAGAATCAAAGAATGACACATTTTTTTCTATTGATTTTTAGGCTTATCCATCTGCTGTTAATGTGATTTTAAGAATGATTTTCATTTAAGTTTTCTGATTTCTCTCAAACTTTACTGGAATTGTATTCCTGCACCATTTTCAAATTTTACCCTGAGCCTAGTTAGTCCTGAGCTTGTCGATGGAAAGGGCAACCAATCGTTCCATTTTCACATTAATCAATTTTCACATTAATTAATCTTCAAATTTTCAAATGTCACACTGAGCTTGTCGAAGTGCTAATCTCCCTCATATACATCTGCTCGTCAAATTCCTTCTCACTTTTTGCAATCACCAAGGTCGCGACACCATTACCAATAATGTTGGTTATCGCTCGAGATTCACTGAGGAATTTATCGACTCCTAATAAGAAGGCCAAACCTTCCACAGGAATTTTATGCAACGAAGCTAGGGTAGAGGCAAGTACCACGAATCCACTTCCTGTAACGCCTGCTGCACCTTTGGAGGTCAACATCAAGATACCAATCATAAGTAAAATCTCTTTGATGCTTAGATCAACTCCGTATAACTGCGCAATGAATATTACCGACATCGATAAATAGATAGAAGTCCCATCTAAGTTGAAGGAATACCCTGTTGGAACAACTAAACCAACAACCGATTTCTTACAACCAAGTTTTTCTAGTTTCAACATTAAGTTCGGTAAAGCAGTTTCAGAAGAGGAGGTTCCTAGAACGATCAATAACTCTTCTTTGATGTAACGTAAAAAGGAGAAGATATTCAATTTGTAATAGCGCATAATGGAACCTAATCCAATAGTGACAAAAAGAATCATGGTTAAATAAACACTACCTACTAATTTCCCTAAAGGAATTAAGGTATGTAATCCAAATTTCCCTACAGCATAAGCCATTCCGCCGAATGCACCAAGAGGGGCTAAATACATCACATATTTTAAACAAAGAAACACGAATTTGGAAACACGTTCTAAACGGTGAACAATCTTTTCGCGTTGCTTTAAATGATTTAGTACTAAGCCTCCAATAATGGAAACAATCAGTACTTGTATGGTGAAATTGTTTTGCAAAAATTTTAACCAGCTAAATTGTTCCCCTGCTCTTGAGGTGTATTCACTCGCATCTTGCAGGATTAATGCTGATTTATCGATGTTTCCAGGTTCTAAATAAATGGCTAAAAAGACGCCAAGAGCCAAGGCAAAGGTGGTGACCACTTCAAAATAAATCAGTGATTTTAAACCAATACGTCCCACTTTCTTTAAATCACCCATCGAACCTATACCAAGTACAATAGTTAAAAAGATAATCGGGCCAACAAAAACTTTAATAATCGCAATAAAGTTTTTACCGATAAATTCCATGTCTTCACCCATTTTAGGATTAAAATGTCCTAGTAGGATTCCAGCAATAATTGCTAAAAACACATAAAATGTTAAGTGGGTGAATATCTTTTTCATCGGAATTAGCTTAAACGTCCAATTAAGAACATGGTTGGGATTTTGGAAAGATCATACGCATTTTCTCTCCAGTCTTTTACGCGCATGGTACGTACCGACTCGTCGTGAATCGTTAAATCCGAAGCAATACAAATGTAGGTTTCGTCCATCAACTCGTTCAACATGTCTTCTAAAATGTGCATGTTACGGAATGGAGTGTCCATGAATATATGAGTCATACGTGTTTTACGTGCTGAGATTTCAAACTCACGTAATTTACGAATACGCTCTTTGCGTTCACGTGGCAAATAGCCGTGGAACGTAAATTCTTGTCCGTTGAAACCACTTCCAATCAATGCCAATAGGATGGAAGAAGGACCCACTAATGGGCCTACGCGCAATCCTTGTTGGTGTGCTAATGAAACTAAGTTTGCACCTGGATCAGCAATACCTGGACAACCAGCTTCTGAAATGATACCTACATTGTTTCCTTCACGAATTGGGACCAACATTTTGTTTAAATCCTCTGGAGCAGTATTGTTTTTCAACGTAAAGAAAACAGAATCATCAATAGGAAACTCTCTATCTAATTTACGCAAATAACGTCTTGCACTTTTTACATCTTCCACAGCGAAAAAACGTAACCCACGTATTAATTCGATTACATCTGCTGGAATCAAATCTTTCGTTGTTTCTCCTCCTAAGGTTGTTGGTACTAAATATAATTTTCCGTGACTCATATCAATGTATTGTTTTTAATTTTTTGTATAATCGTATTCGTTGCTTTGTCAACAAGATCGTAAACGTGTTCAAAGTCTTTGCTTGTTCCATAATATGGATCTGGCACATTCGCTTCTGCTTGGTCAGAGATATCACTTAAAAGTAAATGCACTTTTTGTTTGTCTTCCGCTGATTTAGCTAAAGATAGAATGTCTCTTTTGTTGTTTTTGTCCATCGCGAAAATCACGTCGAACTCTTCAAAATCCGCAGCGGTAAATTGACGCGCCTTCAAAAAACTAATGTCTGTACCTCTATTTTTCGCTGTGTCAATCATTCGTTTGTCAGGCGCAGAACCAGCATGCATACCAATGGTTCCGGCTGAATCCACTTCCACATCCAATTGTTCTTCCAACACTTTTTGGCGTAATAATCCATCCGCAATTGGTGAACGACAAATATTACCCAAACAAACCATTAAAACTTTCATTGTCAACATGTATTAACCCCGTAAAAATAAGGATAAAATTTGAAGTCTATTAAAATGCAACCTTCCCTCTAAATTTATATGCCTTTTTTAGTTTCTATTTCCCCGTCACTAAGTTTACACTGAGGTTCTCGAAGTGTCACACGTCACCCCGGTGGCTGAGGTTCTCGAAGCCACAATATTAATTCAAAAATAAATTTTCATTAAGCATTGATATTTCAAAATAGAATTATTAAATTTAAAAGAGATGAGACAATTGTTTCTAACAGACAACTTGAATAGTAGCATCTATTATTTTTTATTACCTGAAAATGTTATAAATGTTAAATTCATCAGTATTTACAATTAAAACTTTGCGCCATGAGACAGCTAAAAATTGTAAAACAAGTTACCAACCGAGAAGTAGCTTCTTTAGATAAATATTTACAAGAAATTAGTCGCGAAGGGATGATTTCTGCAGATGAGGAAGTAGAATTAGCAATCCGTATCAAAGCAGGAGATCAACGCGCGCTAGAAAAATTAACTCGTGCAAACTTACGTTTTGTAGTTTCTGTTGCAAAACAATATCAAAACCAAGGAATGACCCTGCCAGATTTAATCAACGAGGGAAATGTAGGATTGATAAAAGCGGCAGAACGTTTTGATGAAACTCGTGGGTTTAAATTCATTTCGTACGCTGTATGGTGGATTCGTCAAGCAATCTTACAAGCATTGGCTGAACAAGCACGTATAGTAAGACTTCCATTGAATAAAATTGGAACAATCAATAAGTTGAACAGAGCGTTTTCGGAATTGGAACAAAAATATGAACGACCTCCAAGCGCTGAAGAATTGGCTGAATTTATGGGTGTTTCTGTTTCAGATGTAAAACAATCACTGCAATCAAACGGTCGACATGTTTCCATGGATGCACCATTAACAGAAGGAGATGATTCGTCATCAAGTTTATATGATGTACTTCCAAATACGTATTCTGAAACACCTGATTTGGACTTAGTGAAAGATTCCTTACGTAAAGACATCGAACGTTCTTTGTCAACACTCACAAGTAGAGAAGGGGAGGTGGTGCGACTTTATTTCGGACTCAACGGACGCTACCCATTGACCTTAGAAGAAATTGGTGATAAATTTGATCTTACAAGAGAAAGAGTGCGTCAAATCAAAGAAAAAGCAATACGTAGAATGAAACATACTTCTCGAAGCAAAATGTTGAAAAACTACCTTTGAGAATTATAGGGTTTGGATTTTATTTTAATTGAACCATAAATCTTCCCCCTTTGGAAAGTAACGAAAGCTTTAGGGAGAGGGGGAGGATTTAATTATTTATTCAAAATTGAAATTAATAAAAGGCATTCGTTTAAACCTTTTTTTATTCTCAACAACATTCCACAAACCTATTTGAAAACCGTTTAAATTCTCAGTGTAATTAGTGAGTCCAATCGTCACACCTTTTTGATGAATTGAATAATTTAATGCTCCAATCGCTACGCCATTAATAGTTTCACAATTGATACCTGCAATACCACCAATAGCTACTCCATTTATTTCTTTGATCAACGAACGATTCCATTTTGTGTTGCCATAAATACTAATAAATAATCCATTCATAGTATCGGCATATACACTTAAACCAGCAATTCCAATTCCGTTAAATGTCGATTCAGAACCTATAGCAATACCTCCAATTGCAATACCTTTATAGTTTATAGAATTTACTCCTAACACTCCAAACGAAAATCCTTTTGTGTTATTGGTAGCACAACTTAGTGCAAAGCTTGCACCTATGACGTTGTTTATGTTTTTGTCAAAGAAATTTAATTTTAATCCAATCGAATTTAATGTGTTTCCAAAATTCACACCGCAATTATTTATTCCAAAACAAAAACTCTTGTTTTGAGCTTTTACATTCAAAGAAAAGTGAAATAAGATGAAAACTACTATTATTTTTTCTATATTTTTCATGCTTTTATTTTCTTTTATTACCTCCCTTAATTCCGTCTCGTGGAGGGAAATCTATATTTTGCATTTAATATTTAATAGCTATCTATCGTCACACGTCACTTCGTCACACGTCACTCTTAACTCGGATCTACGTCCACATGCATCCTTACCGCCTTATTCATCGGCACACTATAAAATGCATCAATCAATTCTTGGATACGTTCCTTAACCTGACGATTATTCACATCGCGCTCAATCTTCAACGTGATCTGCTTTAGGAAATAATTGTTTATACGCGGAATTATCGGGTATTCTGGTCCTAAAACACGTTCTTTAAACACCTCTCGTAAGGAATTCGCTAACTCGATGGCAGAACGATCGACCTGATTTGAATCCTTGTGTTTCAAGGTCAACTGGATAATTTTATAAAATGGAGGATAAAAGAAATTACGACGTTCTGTAATTTCATTGCTATAGAAACTCTGAAAATCGTGTTGTATCACTTTTTGAATAATCCAATGTTCAGGCTGACCAGTTTGTATGATGACTTTTCCGCGTTTGTTTCTTCGTCCGGCACGACCCGCTACTTGCGACATCAACTGATAACTACGTTCGAATGCACGAAAATCAGGGCGATTCAACATCATATCCGCATCAAGTATTCCGACTAAATTTACGTTGTCAAAATCCAATCCCTTGGTAATCATTTGAGTACCTATAAGTACGTCGATGGCTCCACTTCCAAAATCTTCGATGATGGTTTGATACGCATTCTTCGCACGGGTAGAGTCTAAATCCAAACGCTTAATGACCTTGTTGGGGAACATGATACTTAACTCATCTTCAATTTTTTCGGTTCCAAATCCTTGCATGCGCAAACGATTACTTCCGCAGTTATTACACGTACCTACAGGTGGTGTACAATATCCACAATAGTGACATTTTAAGGTGTTGGAATGTTTGTGATACGTCAAACTTACATCGCAGTTTTTACATTGGGGCGTCCATGAACAAACTTCGCAATGCCAACTCGGTGTATAACCACGGCGATTTTGAAACAAAATGATTTGACCATCACGCTTCAATTCTTCTTCCATGGCTGTCATCAAAAAGGAAGATATATGCGAATGCATGGTGTCCATACGACGCTCTTCTTTGACATCCGCACAGAAAATTTCCGGAAGTTGTAGACCTCCATGTCGACTATTCAATTCGACTAAACCAAACTTACCACTTTTAGCATTGTAGTAATTTTCAATCGAAGGGGTAGCAGAACCTAATAATACTTTCGCTTTATGAATTGTTCCTAGTACAATCGAAGCGTCCCTAGCATTATAACGCGGAGAAGGGTCGTATTGTTTGTACGAACTTTCGTGCTCTTCATCAATGATAATCAAGCCTAAATTGGTAAATGGTAAAAAAATGGAAGAACGCGCACCCATGACAATGCGGTAACGATGCGGGTCATTGTGTAACACATGATTCCAAATTTCTACGCGTTCATTCTGATTAAACTTAGAGTGATACACTCCAATGGCATCTCCAAAATGGATGGATAGTCGCTGAATGAGTTGCGTAGTTAACGCTATTTCAGGTAATAAGAAAAGCACTTGTTTGCCTTGCTCTAATTGTTCCTGGATGAGGTCGATATAAATTTCTGTTTTACCAGAACCAGTGACTCCGTGCAGCAAACAAACATCTTTCGTTTTGAACGATTCCTGGATTTCTTCTAAGGCTTTTTGTTGAACTTCAGAAAGTTTTTTGGCTTCCTTAAGTGAACTATCTTTAATGTGAATACGATCAATTTGTAGTTTTTCTTGGAACAATACATTGTTTTTCACCAAGGTTTCTAACGCTGATTTAGATACTCCTTTATCTTCAAGAACTTTTTTAGCTATTGGAGTGGAATATTTATTTTCTACTTCTTGTAAAAAAAGTAATAAGGCTTGTAGTTGTTTTTCTTTGCTTTTTTGTCCTTCGAGTTGCTCTAAATAATCATGCAAATGGATTTCATCATGGAAATACTCATCCAAAAAATAATAACTCGCAGTTTTAGGGACGTACTTGTCGTTTAACTCTTCTAGAGAGATGATTATTTTAGCATCTAACATCTGTTTGATTAACGGTTGAACCGTTTTTATCCCTAATAATTCTGAAATCTCTTTTAAATCTAAACTTTCTTTGATGTCTAAGGATTCAATCACCTGAAGTATACGCTCATGTTGAATTATCTTATTGCGATCAAAGTCAGGGTGAAAAACAATCTTTGTCTCAGAGGCTAATTTAAAATTGGAAGGTAAAGCTGCGCTTAATACATCCCCAATCGGCGCCATGTAATAATCGGATATCCATTTCCAAAATACATGTTGCGTTTTAGTGGTTATCGGACTTGCGTCTAACAGATGCTCAATAAACTTTGCTTGATATCCAACAGGAATTTCTTCGTGAATTTTAGTGATAATCGCGGTATATAATTTTCCCTTGCCAAAAGGAACAACCACACGCATACCAATACCTATCTGCTCATTTAACTCAAATGGGACACGGTATGTAAATTCATTTCTAACAGCTATAGGTAAAATAACATTTACGAATAGTGTAATACGATCAGACATAGTTATTTACAGTAGAAATTAAATTTATTGTCCTCAGGAATATCTGAACAAAATAGTAATGAATTCGTATATGCACCAAGACATAATTCTTTCGTAGACCCAAAGTCTAAAGCTCTTGAATTGAATGAATTAGAATTACTTTTTTTAATGTTTGATAAGGTGTTTCTACTAGTGAAAACACCTAATACCCGCATACCATTTGTTGAAGTTAGATTGGTGTAATTTGTTTTGTTTTGAGCTAATGACGAACTTGGTTTATTCAGTGTTAAGTAATTATTTAAAACTTCAGAACCAAATGTTACTCTTAGTTCAATACTCTCGATTTGTCTCTTTGTAATAGCAGGATTATTGCTGCAGTTTTTTGCAATCATTGTATAAAAAGAGGGGCCTAAAGCATTTATTCCTGATTTTGTAATTCCAGGAGTAACGTCAGCATCTCCAATATTCCAATCAAAAGACTTGATGGTAAATTGTTGATTAATAAATTCTTTAATACTAATTCTTAACGTAGTATTTGTAGTGACTGATGTACCGGGTTTAAATTCAATACCCATACTATAATACTCTGGTTTAACTTGATCGCCACTTGCAAAACTATAATTACCTCCATATGAAACAGGATATCCTAATCCATTGCTATAGATCAATTCAGTAGATGCAGTTACTGAAAATTGATTGTGATTAAATGAACTGTAAAAAGTATAATTACGCCCATTTTCTCCAACTAATGGTGCATTTTTATTAGTTTCGAAATAATATACTTTTTGTTTGGGACCGTAAAAAATTCCAGTTTCTTTATTTTCAATTAATGTGTCTCTAAGTTTCCATTTGCGAAGAGTGTCACCCTTTTTAATTTCATATATATATGCTTGAACATCTTTGAAGTAACTTGAATCAGGGATTTGTGCGATTTCTAAAGAGTTATTCAAGCCTGAAAAAGCTCTATTTATCTTGATGTAATGTATGGTATCTGCTTGGTCCAATAAACCATAAATAATCGCAGTTTCCTTTTGATCATTGGTTAATGTAATTTTTTCCGAACATGAATTGAAAAATAGTAACGTAGATAGAACAATAATTACTGAAAGAAGTTTAATCATAATATTAAGATTTATAGCGACTAAAACGCATAAAAGACAACATCCATTTAGGTAAATGTTTTTCTTGGTTTCGATTTTTTAAGTGGATATACCATCCTAATTTTTTGATAAGAGGCACTTTATGAGTTTCAACAAATTCAATCATGGTTCCGTCTGGGTCCTCGATATAACTAAATCGACCTCCCGCTTCTCCCATGTCAAAAGTTTCACCAGTATCCACTGTAAAAGGAAATCCAGCTTCAATACAATCTTTCTTCAATGCATCGATACGTTGAATGTCGAAACATAAGTGTATAAATCCCCAATCTCCCCAAAAACGATCTTGAAATATTTTTTTACAATCTGTTCGGTCAATAGTCTGAATGAGTTCTATTTCACTCGAACCTAAAAGTTGTGCAAATGGTCCTTTACGTGGCTCAGGATGTCTTAACAGTACCCGTCTTACAACACTTGTTCCACCTGGTATGTCTTGATATGCTTTAAAAGAACGTTTTTCGTCATAAACAACTTCTGTATAACCAAGTAGGTCTTTATACAGAAGTAATGAATTTTCTATATGACTAACACCGATAACGGCACCACTTACTCCTCCAGTTTTTGAAGGGAATTTTGTATCTATATACCAATCCAAACCCTCAACCACTTCAAATAAATTTTCATTTGGATCTCGAACAAAGAAATGAAGTTTACCTTCCGGTGTTTGTTCTAATCGACTAACTAAATTCGCTCCGTGATTGGTAAAATAGTTAAATGTTGCACGAATATCTTTAGATTTCACTTTACAGGCAAAAATTCCGTAATCACCTAATTGTATTTCGAAGGATGATTTTTCAGTATTTCGAGAAGTAAACTGCCATATCTCAAAACCACCACCACCTTCTAAGTTCATGGCTAATGTTGCAGTTCTTGTTTGTACAACACCTCCTGTGTAATTAATCATTGGCGCTGCGGGTGCAGCTTCTTCAAAAACTTTAATATCCATTCCGAAGAATTTACGATACCATTCCCAAATCTCATTCACATTTGGTACGCCAATCCCTATTTGTTGTATACCGCAAATAATTTTTTTCATGTACATTTTAGATTAAAGAGCGCTTAGCTTAAAGACAAAGACCACTTCCTTCAAAGATAAAAAAACTTTTATATTGTAACATCTTTTGTCTTTCCTTCTTTTGTCTAAGAAAGAAAGTTATCGAATTGCGCGTTCATTAAAAAGCATATACCCATAACTAAATTGCACAAAAACTGGATTTTTTTGTTTAGGGAAATAATTAGTTGCTAAACGAATTGGTCCAATTGGACTATGATAGATTAATGAAGTAGAAATCAAATATTCGGATAATACAAGTGGTTTATCATAGACTCCTAAAATCAAATTGTTTTTTGTTAATTCTTTGAAAGGTTGGTACAAATATGCATCAATACGAAAATCTAATTGTTTCAAGAATACATATACAAAGTTAGTTCCGAGTCCAACAAATTGTGGTGATCTATATTCTGGTAAAAAAATCGTTTGACAATCTGGGAAAGGAGAAAAGTCTGTCATACTTAAAATGGAAGCCGTAAAATTTGAAAATAATGGCTGCGTACTCAATGAAGATTTTAAATGTATACCTAGATGTAATCTTTTTTGATTTAAAAAGAACCATTGAAACTCTGGCTGAACCATGATCCATTGATGTTTTTTCTGAATAGAATATTTTACAAATGAGGTTGAACCAGATTCACTGTCTTCTAACCCATTAATATATTTTAGTTTAAGTGAGAAAAACTTCCCTTTTGTAGCAAATTGTTTTCTATTTAACGTGTTATACTCAATACCCCAACGTAAATTAACCCCTCTTAATGAAGTAAAGTCGGTGGTGTCTGTATTGGTGAAATTGTCCGTTTGGTAATATTCATCCGTTGTCTTGAAAAATCGTACATCGTAAGTACTTTTGGTATGATTTCCAACAGGGTGCTTTAAATTAAAGCCTTGATAAATTTCGTTTTGAACCAAAAAAGAGGGTCTCACCACTTCAAAGAAACTAGCTAAACTTCTGAAATAATCCCAACGATTCATTACATAATAACTAGAAATGGTGATCGGAACACGTGTTGGAAATTGATAATCTATATTTAGTTTTAGCGAACCATAAAATTTACCGAAATAAGAGTTCATCTTGATTTTTAGTAATTGGTTTTTTAATGAACTATAGCTAATACCGATATAACCAGTATTAACAGATCTAGATGAAAATAATCCACCGACTTCTAATTCAATTTCTTTAGATTTTCTAACTAATAAATCTAAATGATAAGTTGAATCTTTTTTTAATGTTAATATGGGATAACTAAAATTAATCGCTGGATTTGCAGTCAATCTAAAGTAGTTTTTGGAAAATTGAGCACTATCAATTGTAATAGAATAAGGTAAAATACTTTTTTTAATATAGTTATCGGATTTTGTATTAGTTGAATTAGGGGTTATGGAACTGATTTTAAACGGTATGATGTTAGATTTAAATGTAGAGCGTTTAATTGAAAGTTCAGCAGGTAACGAACGACGATTAATTTTGTTTTTTATAGAGTCTAAATGTGCAATCGTACTTTCATAACCTGCAGTAATCGCTTTTGAAATCTCCTCAAATTCAAAGGTAGTCACATCTGTTTTTGGTTGAATTAATATTCCGTTTGCTGTTGGAAGTTTAAAGTTTGTATGACTCACCATCATATTAATGACCTGACTAATTACATCATTTTCTTCTGCTGCTTTGTAATTAGAAGAAACATTTGAGCCAATTATAAAGTCAGGTTTAAAAGTCGAATTCATAACATCTGCAGGGAAATTATTATATAACCCGCCATCAAAAAGTAAGTTGTTATCTATTTTTATGGGATGAATAAAAAATGGAAATGTAATGGATGCACGAATGACTTGATTTAATTTTCCTTGGGTAAAAAGCACACTTTTTTTGTGGGTAATATCAGAAGCAACACAGTTAAATGGAATCATCAGTTTTGAAAAATCTCCAGCAACACTTTCTCCAGCAGTACCGAAAATGCGCATCATTTCATAATCGAGGTAAGTTGAATTTACAAATTTAGTTGGAAAAAAACGATGGTAAATACTATCAGCAGCAAATGAAATTTTAATTAAATCTCCATTTATTTCATCCTCTTGGTGGTAAAAACGTTGATATTCTTCAACATCTCCACGAACCAATAATTGAAATCTCGGACTCAAAACGTACGCTTCTATTTCAGATGGCGTATAACCTATAGCATATAAGGCACCTATTAATGCGCCAGATGAGGTACCCGAAATAAAATCAATAGGAATATGATTTTCTTCTAATGCTTTAATTACACCTATATGTGCAAATCCTGTAGCGCCACCTCCACTCAATACTAATCCAACTTTCTGTGCATGTGAAACATGATACAATGATAGAATACAAATAAGTATGGTAATGAAACGATTCAAGCTTTTCTTTTTCGTAAAAATACATCAAATTTAAGTGTTTAACGCATTTTTAGATTGTATCTTTACCATCGAATTTCTATTAAATTGGAATTCAATTAAATGATTTTATTGAACACTATGGAGAATATCAAAATTACCCTAAAGACCATTTTTGGATTAGAGAAGGTATTAAAAGAAGAACTAGAAGAATTAGGATATAAGCAATCAGAACAACTGAATCGCGCAGTACAATTAATGGGTACCTGGGAGGATGTATATTTTCTAAATCTTCATGTTCGATGTGCAATTTGTGTATTGGTTGAATTAAAAACATTCAAAATACGAGACGAAAAAGACTTGTATAAACAAGCAATGAAAATTGATTGGACTTCCTATTTTACAAGTGACAAAACATTTGCCGTTAGAGGCGCTGTACAATCGAAACTATTTTCGCATACGCAATATCCATATTTATTATTAAAAGATGCCATTGTTGATGTGTTTAGAGATAAAACGGGTGACCGTCCTGATGTAAGTTTAAAGTCTCCTCAGGTTGTTTTCGATCTTTATATCAAAGAAGATTTTGTGACGCTTTCATTGAACACAAGTGGAGCTCCATTGTTTCACCGCGGATACCGTTTTGAAGTAGGAGAGGCTCCTATGAACGAAGTGGTTGCTGCAGGATTAATTCGTTTGTCAGGTTGGGATAAAAAATCTGCATTCATCGATCCGTTTTGTGGTTCTGGAACAATCTTGATCGAGGCTGCATTATTAGCAGCGAATATTCCTTCTAATATTGAACGAGTTCATTATGCTTTTAAAAATTTCAAGAACTACAATGAAGGTTTATGGGAAGGAATTTATCATAAAGCAAATAAACGTGCTGAGACTTTCGATTTCCCAATTATCGGATCAGACATAGATTCAGATATGGTGTTGATGGCAAAACGTAATTTAAGAGGATTGCCAATTTCAAGAAACGTCACTATCTCAACAGCTCCTTTTAATGAAGTGAAAAAACCTGCAGATAAAGGTACTTTAATCTGTAATCCACCTTATGGAATGCGTATTGGTGAAAACATTGAGGAAATGTACGCTGAATTAGGTGATTGGTTCAAAAATGAATTAAAAGGATATTCTTGTTGGGTAATATCAGCAAACGAAGACGCCTTAAAACATATTGGATTAAAACCAGATTCTAAAGTGAAATTATATAACGGTGATTTAGAATGCAGTTATCGTCAATACACAATTTTTGATGGTTTCCGTAGAGACGCGATGCATCGCGACTCTACAGAAACCATATAAAAACAAAAAAACCACCCAAAGGGTGGTTTTTTTATATCAATCAATCTCTGATTATCTTTTTTCAATCGGTACATACTGACGTAATACCACACCAGTATAAATCTGTCTAGGTCTTCCAATTGGTTCTTTATTCTCAGTCATTTCTTTCCATTGTGCAATCCATCCTGGTAGTCGTCCAATCGCAAACATTACGGTAAACATTTCAGTAGGGATACCCAATGCTTTGTAAATAATACCTGAATAGAAATCTACATTAGGATATAAGTTTCTTGCTTTGAAATATTCGTCTTCTAAAGCAACTTGCTCCAATTTCTTAGCAATCGCTAATAATGGATCGTTAACACCTAATTTAGTTAAGATATCATCACATGCTTTTTTGATGATTTTAGCACGTGGGTCGAAGTTTTTGTAAACTCTATGACCAAATCCCATTAAACGGAAAGAATCTTCTTTATCTTTTGCTTTTAATACCCACTTGTCAACGTCACCACCATCAGCATGAATTTTCTCTAACATTTCAATTACTTCTTGGTTAGCACCACCGTGAAGTGGCCCCCATAAAGCAGAAATACCGGCAGAAATAGAAGCGTATAAGTTAGCTTGTGAAGATCCTACAATACGAACTGTAGAAGTTGAACAGTTTTGCTCGTGGTCAGCATGTAAAATGAATAATTTGTTTAATGCATCAACAACAACAGGATCCACTTTGAATTCTTCAGTTGGCATAGCAAACATCATATACAAGAAATTCTTACAGTAGTCAAATTCATTTTTTGGATACATGAATGGGTGACGTGTAGAATTTTTGTATGCCCAAGCTGCCAAAGTAGGCAATTTAGCCAATAAACGTAAAATGGTTAAATCTTTCGCTTCAGGACTTCTATTTGGATCTAAAGATTCAGGGTAGAAAGTAGATAAAGAACATACCATAGAAGAAAGTACTCCCATTGGATGTGCTTTCGCTGGATAAGCTTCGAAGAATTGTTTCATGTCTTCGTGTACCAACGTGTGTTTAGTAATATTTGAGCGGAAAGTTTCTAATTCAGTAACTGTTGGAAGATTTCCGTAAATCAATAAATAAGCAACCTCAATGAATGTTGCTTTTTCAGCTAACTCTTCAATAGGATATCCTCTGTATTTTAATATACCTTCTTCACCATCCAAAAAAGTAATGGCACTAGTCGTTGCTCCAGTGTTTTTATAACCTGTATCTAGTGTTACATAACCAGTAGCAGCACGTAGGTTACTGATGTCAATTGCTTTTTCGTTTTCTGTTCCTTCGATTACTGGAAACTCATAAGTAGTTCCTCCTAATTCAATTTTAGCTATCTCGCTCATAAAGTCATATTTTTTATAACGACACTAAATTAATAAACAATAATGTAATCAACTAGTTTTTTTGAATAAGAATTTATAAAAAAATATCCTTTGAAAATATTCGACTTTAAAGTGTTAATCCTAATATGTCTTGTATTTTTTATAATTCACGTACAACATTTACTTATATGCCTTATATGGTTCTATTCTAGTGTCTCGTCGTCGCTCTTCACCCGTCACTCAATATTTACTTATATGCCTTATTTGGTATTATGCTAGCGTCACTTCGTCCACCGTCACTCTTCACTCAACTTTTGTTAATTACAAATTCTTCAATGTGTACTCCAACAACATTGTATACAAATGATTTCGTGTATTTCCCCCATAAATCCCATGATTACGATTCGGGTAGGTGAATTGATCGAACTGGATATTTGCTTGAATAAATGCATTCGTTATTTCCAAAGCGTTTTGATAATGTACATTGTCGTCAGCTGTACCGTGAACCAACAAATATTTTCCTTTTAAATTCCGAGCATATTTAATAGGGGAGTTGTCTTCATAACCTCCTATGTTTTCTTTCGGAGTTCGCATAAATCGCTCTGTGTAAATATTGTCATAATACTTCCAATTAGTTACAGGTGCAACTGCAATTCCCATTTTAAATGTCGGAGCTCCTTTTGTCATTGCTAATGAAGTCATAAATCCACCATAACTCCACCCCTGAATACCTATTCTATTTTTATCAATATATGAAAGTTTACCTAATTCATTTGCTGTTGCAATAAAATCTTCCAATTCCAACTTACCCATGTTTAAATATGTTGCTTTTTTGTGAGCGGCTCCACGGTATTGTGTTCCACGAGGGTCTACGCTTACTACGATATATCCATGTTGGGTTAACAATTGATGGTATAAGTAATCGTTGCCTCCCCATTGATTCAATACAGTATTGTGTCCAGGACCTCCATAAATGTTGATATATACAGGGTATTGTTTGGATGGGTCAAAGTTTATTGGTTTCATCATCCAACCGATTAATTTACCTCCGGGTCCATTAAATTCTACAAATTCTTTTGTCGTTAAATTGTATGTTTTAAGTTTATCTTTCAAAGATTGATTGTTTTCTAATACTGCCAATATTTTTCCATTTTCAACTTTCAACTCATAGCTGTTAGGTGTACTCGCATCCGACTTATCTAAAACGAAATAATTCATTCCAGGTGTAAATTGTGCGGAATTATAGCCTGTTTCATTACTCAATGCTGATTTGTTTTTACCATTAATGCCAATTTTGTAAATCCCTTTATGTATAGCTCCTTTCTCAGCTGAGGCATAATAAATAGTATTCGCTTTATCGTTCAAACCATAAACTTCAATCACATCCCAACTTCCAGTAGTTATTGCCGTTTGTTTGCCATCAAAACCTAGTTTATAAATGTGTTTAAATCCAGAAATCTCACTAGTTCTAATTAATTCTTTTCCATTTGGTAAAATGAACATGTTATCGTCGATATCGATATATGTATCTGATTTTTCCGTGAAAAATACTGATGAGGGATAATTGGATTTACTAGCATCAACGGCATAGAAATTTAACTCATTTTGATGTCTGTTTAATGTTTGAATTACCAACGTGTTTTGTGTAGATGACCAGCCAAAACGAGGAATATATTCGTAACTATTCAATGATAATGCTATACTGTTTTTTGTCCCTAAGTCGTGAATGAATGCTACAACTTTCGAATTGTCTTCTCCCGCTTTAGGATATTTATATGTTAGTTTATCTGGGTATAATTTTCCTTTGAAGTAATCGATGTTGAATTCCTTTACCTGACTTTCATCAAAACGTAAAAAGGCAATTTTTTGACTGTCATACGACCATTCAAATCCTTTGGTGATACTAAACTCTTCTTCGTATACCCAATCGGTTGTACCATTGATAATTTCATTTTGTTTTCCGTCAGTTGTAACGGCAATAGTTGTATTACTTTCTAAATCTCTAATGAAGATATTGTTTGAATAAACAAAGGCAACCTTTTTTCCATTCGGTGAAAATTGAGCCAATGTACATCCCGTTTTTGTTTCATCTAATGGACTCATTTTTTTTGTGGTGAAATCGTAAATGAAATAGGTAGCAGTGAAACTTCTTCGATAGATCGGAGTAGTTTGTGTAGTAATTAATAACTTGGTTTCGTCAGCACTGAATTCGTAACCATCCACTTCTAATGTTTGACCTTTATACGTTAATTCTTTGTTTGAAAGTAAAGCCTGACCTTCTCCTTGGTAGTTTGTGTATGAATGAAGTGTAATTGTCGTTGAATCTTTGGAGCGATTCAATTTGCTGAAATGTTGGCCGTCTTTCATTCCATTAAATCCTGCAACCCCTTTTTTGGAGAATTCAAAGTTTTTCCAAATTTTCTCTACACTAAGTGTTTGTTGTGCTTTTATAGTACTTGTTGTTACTACTAAAATCAATGCAATAAGATTGATGCTTTTTAAGAAACGCATATTTTCAATTTAAGGTAATACGAATACAAAACTAACGAACTATTCGTAAACATAAAACTAACGTGAATTATTTGATTTATCAAGTCTGAAAACACCGTATTTATACGTGATTTTTGCTAAAAGTTTGAAAATTATTGTGAGAGAATGTAAACTTGTAATTAAAAAATGAGTACTCTTCGAAGTTCAATATTCCTATTGTTAATAGTTCATTTACAATTAAATGCTCAAATTCCGATAGGTAATCCTGTCAATTCAAAAATAAATCATATTTCTGCATATGATTTTGAAGTTTCGTTTTCAAAAGTGGAATTTGCTTCTAATTACTTAGTGTTGATGTCAACCAATCAAGAAAATAATTCAGAACCGGAATTGGGTAAAACATATAGCCGAGGTGATAAAATAGGAAATGCTAAAGTGGTACAATTCTCAAATGATACCCTAATTTCCCCGAATGTCATTCGTGCTTTAACTACGTATTACATCGTTGTCTTTTGTAGCTATTATAAACAAGGGAAACTAAATTATGTTGTGTCGAACCCACTGAAAATAAAAGTATCAACCTCAGGTCTATCCTATGGAAATTATTATGAATCTATATCATCAAGTGCGCCTAATTTTATAAGTTCTCTTACAGAACTCATAAATCCTCATATAGTTTTACCTTACAGCGCATATAAATCAACAGTATTACAACAATTAGAGTTGCACGATACTGTTGCTGGTAAACGTTTTGTCGAATGCGCATATACTGGAGAACGGAAAATCATTACTGAACCCTTTGAGTGGACAACGTCTGGATATAGTAGAGAACATACGTTTCCTCATTCATGGATGCCAACACATCCTGCCAATGATCCACCGCTTCCAGAATATAGTGATTTTCATAATCTTTACCCCACGAATCTAGACAAAGCAAATACAGTTAGAAATAATTTTCCTTTAGGAGAAATAACAGGAGAAGTATTATATACCTATTTGGGAGGAAGACTTGGGTATATTGGAAATCAAATTGTTTACGAACCTAGAGATGCCCATAAAGGGAATGCTGCGCGAGCTATGTTGTATATGACAGTTGCGTATAATGGCATTAAGAATCATGCTTGGAAATTATCAGTCAATCAAGAACAAGAAGTACTTAAAAATTGGCATGTTCAAGATCCACCTGATCATTACGAAATAGCACGACAAGAATACATCTATTCCATACAAGGAAATCGTAATCCGTTCATCGATCATCCTGAATATGTATGTACAATTGATTTTTCTAAGATGGTAAAAATAAAAGGGGAGTGTATTAATACGCAATACGAAAATGAAATGCCAACTATTTCGATATCTTATGAGAGTACTATCCTTAGTATCACATCGGATGAAATTATCACGGGAATTGTTTTAAGCGATCTAACAGGTAAATCGTTTAATCTTCATTTTCTAAATGATTTTCATTTTCAAATAGAAAACTGTATATGGAACAGTGGTGTTTACTTTTTGGAAATAACTTTGAATAGGAGGGAGATTGTAAGGAGAAAAATTGTATTAGACTAAATTATTTATAAAATCATCTGGTGTGACAGCTTGTATTTTACTGTTTTTAAAGTCTTTTATATTTCTTGTTACAATGAATGAAATTTCATTTATTGTTAATGCAGAGAAAATTTGAATTGAATCTTCAAAATCTTTTATGGAAGATTTTAGCCCTTTTTTTATTATTTCTACATCAAATGGAAGAATAGTTATTAAATCCAATA
>CANCJF010000031.1 GCA_947378245.1 Bacteroidota bacterium | reverse complement strand
CGCATACCGATTGTACCGGATAATCCTCCTGTACCAGCTAATAAATTATTTACGAAAAGTTCACCTGTTGAACCTGCAGCGTTGTGTCCCCAGTCAGCAGGGAAACCGATGCTTCCATTTTTGATGTATACACCTACAAAGTCAACACCATAACCAGCATTAGAAGCAGCTTCAATATTACTTGTTCTACTAAAGTCAACTTCTAGACCTTCTACAGATAAAGAAAACTGAGTATTTCCTATAAAACTATTATGAAAGTTAAAAACACCAATTTTTTCAAATGATAAACCCTGTTTTGGGTTATAGTTTATTGAACCTAAATCAAATAATAATCTTGATTTAAATGGTTCAGGAAGAACTTTCCCAACAGTTGAATCTGTTGGTGCATCAGGATAATCAGAAAAATTTGTAAAAATTGGTCTTAATACATTTCTAGGAAATTCGATTGCAGCATTAATATCTTGAATATTAAAATTGGGATGAATAAAGATAAAATCTTTGATTTTTTCAAGAGTCAAATCTTTAAAAGTCTCTCTAAAAATATTAGTCAAACGATCTAATGTATCTTGAATAGAAGTTTGCCTGATATATTTTTGAAAAAGTTCTGTGAAAATATCTTTATTATTGGAATCAAATTGAGATACTAAATTTGATATTTCATCAAATAAATCTGAATTAGGATCAAAAGTTAAAGATTGTGTACTTTTTGAATTATAATCTGTGATGAATTCTTCAAGATTATCGAAATTATTGAAAAATTCATTAAGTACATTCATTAAAAAATCCTCTTTTGAAATATTTGCAATATCTAATACAATTTCAAATAGTTGCTCAACTGTTTCTCCAAAGCTATTTAATGAGAAAGAATTTCTATATTTCAAAATGTCCCATCGATAATCTAAACTGACTTTTACTTCAGTACTTTGACCATTTAATTGATCTAGACTAGGGTTAAATAGAATTTTTAAACCATTTGTACCTGGAACTTCAAAACCTAAATTATTAAAGAATACCAATGTCAATTGATAAAAACCAACCTCTTTCTTATCAGTCAATGAGATGTATAAGTCTTTATAATGAATTTTATCAAAGACAGATTCTAAAGAATCTCTTAAATTCAAAAATGTAGCAGGTAGTTTATCGATTGGTAATAAATCCGCAATTGATGGTAAATTTTTTGGATCAGACATAATATTTCTTTTATTTATAATTTCGTTCTAGTTTTAAACCGTTCATATATAGTGTTTCATAATATCTTAAAGCATTAAAACCATTCACAAAACCTCCTTCCCTTTGATCTTCACCTGAATAACTTATTCCATCGTTTCCCCCATATTTGGATTTAGTTGGATCGTTTTTAATTTTCATCAATATTTTTTTTTCACCTTCTGTTAAAGTTCTTGGTGGTTTTAAATTATGCATCTTAGGCATTTGTGCTAATGCTACTATTTGATTAAAAGGGATGTTACCATTTAATGATAGGTAACTTAGATTTGGTAATGAAAAAAAATAAGGAGGTAATTTATCAATGTAATGGTTGATATATAAAGCACGGAGATCATTTAACGTACAAATACCATTTGGTAGTACTTTATATTTTGTAGGAGTTTCTAACCAAATAAAATTTAGGTTTGGAGTTTTTGAAAAATCAAGGTTATATTTATAGGTGTACCCGATATGATACCATAGAAACAACATTTTATCCAAATTTGAAATATTAGGATATTCATTTATAGTATCAGCCCAAATACGGATATTTCTTAGATTCTTTAATTTATTAAATTCAAAAGGAAAATTAATTCGACCATCGTGTACACTTAAACTTAAATTTTCTAAAGAATCTAATTCACCAAATTCTGATGGTAAGGTTAATAATCCCGTTTGTATATCTAACGCTTTTAATCGTTTCATGTTTTTTACAGTAGCAGGAATAACTAAAGGACCGGTTTGTAAACTCAATGCTTCCAAATGAGGCATATCAAAAAGTTTAGTTTCAAAATTTTCTCCACCTCCGATTAAATTAATAAATTTTAAATTTTTCATTTCTTTGATGCAAGAAGGGAAAATTGGAGAACCATAGATTATAAGTACTTTTAATTCGTTTAATTCACAAAAGCAATCTGGAATAGTGTCATTTATATTAACCTCGAGATATCTTATTTTTTTTGCCGTGCTAAATAATTGGTTAACCTGGTATTGATTGATTGATGGTTTAAAAATTACTTCCCGAAGATTTGGAAACCAACTAAAATCGAAACGTTTATCAAGAATCGATTCATCATAATAATTTAAAAAAGCAATATTTTTATATCTAGAAAGTTTGGGTAGCGTCATATGGTTTTGTTCACTGTCTTTACTTAGATAACTCACCCATATTGATAATACATTTTCTGGAATATCATTTATTACAGGAAAATGAGATAGGTTTTCAAAAGGGATTTTATGTGTATTCCAAATACTATAATTATTTGAGATAGCCTCAATAATGGAATCATTCAATTGAGAAAAGCAATCTGTAGTTTTTAAAAATATTAAAAATATTAAAAATAGAATTCTGATTTTTTGCATCATTACATTATTTGGTAAGCATGAAAACTTTATTTATTTCGGGTGTTGATTCGACAATATTTTTCAACATCATCACATTCTTCCGTGCTAGTAGCTCAATTTCAGGTGGCATATTCCATATTCCATCTTCAATAAATCCTTGATCATAAGTAAGTGAAAGTATAGCTTCAATTTCCAATCCTATTTTTAACGCCAAGGCTAAATCCACATTGAGATTTACTCCAAATGATACTTCTCCATGGATTGAAATATTTTGTAAGGTAAATTCCTGTGCTATTTCAAAAAATAATTTTTTGATTTTTGGAAATGATTTTGAATCAGAGATTGTACTTACAATATTTGGCAAGGATGAAAAAACACCTAACCAATCATTTTTATAATTGTTATCTAAATTTTGATAGGTCAGAGTTAAAATTTCGTTGATTTTTGACGTAATTGTTTGAATGTTTGCTTGCGATATTCGTACTTCTACATCCAAATATGCACCAGCACTTGCTCCAAATTTGTAAAAAGATTTGTTTTTGAAATAATTAACCAGTTTATTTTGAATTGGTGCAATGTCTTTTAGTATGCCAGTTGACATATTGAGCAAGGAAAATCGTTTTTTAAGATAGATATAATCGATTTGATTTCTCAAAGCATTCAAATTAGGAAGGGAAGAAGGAAGCCCATTTAAGCAAATACCGACTTGTACAGCTGAACCATCGTATTCATCCCAACTTCCATTACCCGCATAAGCTTTAATTTTAGGTAACCCATTATTTTGAAATTTAGTTGATCTAGGACTGAAAAAAGTAGATTCATCATTTCCATTATAATACTCAAATGATATTTCTAATCCAGTATGTGGATGAATATTTAAAAGACTGGCAGTTAATGGACCTAAATTGGCACTAGCACCAAGTAAGAAATTTGCATCTGTATTTAAACTTAATGTAAATTTTTCTGGAGCTCTCGCACCTGTTACTCTATCAAAACATAAGCCATTGTATGATGCCTCATAACTAAAACCGTTTCCTATTTCTGCACTTGCATTCATATCTAATTTAGCATTTAGTATGCTTATAATTTTTCTAAAATGCCAAGGAACATCGTTTGAATTTCTTGAACCCTCAGGATTATTTGAATTAGAACCATCTGGTAATGTTTTCCAGAAATTTTTATCTGAAGTATTTTGACCTAATATAATCCCCGCTCTCGCACCAGCTGATCCCTGTGCTTCCGAAGCTAAATACACTTCAAATTTTGTTAAATAATTTAAAGGATCAATGTTAAAATCAGTAAATGCTTTTGTTAGTGAAACAGCAATGAATTCTATACTAGAGTCAACTATAGGTAAGGAAGCCATCAATGCAAAAGCACTTAAATCTTTATTTGGTTTGTCTGTAAACGTTGATGGATTATTGATTGGGAATTCATATTTTTGAACAGTTTCCCAATGAGATAAAAGGCTCCCTTGCGCACCAATTGCTGTGCCTAAACCAAGGTCTTGCTTGCCCTTTTTACCTGACCCCATCTCAAAACCTACACCAACACCTGTATCTAACCCAGCAGAAATCACTCCCGTTTTTGATAAGCATATAACCACATCATTATTATTTGCTGTATATTTTCTATACATTTTAAAAGTACTTCCAACACCTAGTTTTACAGGTATACCAAAGGTTGCAGCCAAAGAACCTTCTACTGTTACGCCAACACCCCTTGGCCATTTATCTTTTAATAAAATACGTATGTCATTCTGTATTTTAACTAAATGACTGTTATTGTTATTTAAATAGCTATACAAAGCGTCAGCAAATTTTTGACTAGGAATCCAAATTTTACGATCAGCTACTAAACTAATTGTTTCACCTGCATCCCATAATATAGCTGTATGTTGGTCATCTAATATGTTTAAAAAATAGTCGTAATTAGCTATGTCATTATTTGTGTTTGAAAAGATATTTGTGTTTTCAATTTTATTCCGTTCCGTATCAACATATATTCCACTATGTTCTTTATCCAAATAGATTGAGGGTTCTCCTACATTAAATACGTTTTTATTGTTGGCATGTAATAGAAGATTTACATAAAATCGAAATTGATTGTAGAGTGTAACATCGTTGATTCCAAACATTCCAGCGTCAGTTCTATATTGTAAATCTAATTTATTCGTACAAATTCCATCATTATTTGTATCGCTATAATAATGTGTTTTGATTAATTTTATAACAGTATCACCAGTTACGATATCATACAATTTAGAATCACAATCAGGCATGCTTGATTTTGTCCAAATTTGAGATTTTGCGACATATCCAAACAAGCTTTTATATTTTGGATCTGAAGAAGTTCCTGGAATTTGTTGATCAATTTGTACATAAACTAAACCAGGATATTGATTTGAAACGTCCTGAATTATATGTACTGTTGTACCAATAAGTAATGCTGTAATTCTATTTTCTACACTAAAACTTGTATCTGGTATTTTATATAAATTAGTATCTGTTTTATAAACTTTGGTATATACTGCTACATCCTCACAAAGACTGGCATTATGTCCAATTGTTGGCTTTCCATTTTCCCCACCACAATCATAATACCTAATTTTATTTAATTCACGATCCATTGCAGCAATTGTCTTTGGACCTACTATTCCATCTTGATCTTGGATTGAAAATCCAGCCAATCGTTGAAACTCTTTAACATAGGCTTTAGTTTGATTGTCATATAATCCTGAAAATTTACCATTATAAAATGTATTGTTAGTTAAATCATCAACTTTCCATTCAACCTTGGTGTGTCCACTGATTCGACCCAGTTCTTGAACTAATATGTAAGCACTTTTTTGAATTTTAACTATATGAGATTTACCTTTATATGCTGTAGACTTTGTGTTTGTTTTTAGTTGTACTTTTCTTGTTTTTAGTTCGGGATCTGGAGGTATTACTTCGAGTTTTAAATTATAATAAGTAAATTCTTCTATTTGAAGTTTATTTTCATAAATACGTTGTAGTTCTTTGTTATTTTTTAACAAACAACTTTTTAACTTACTTTTTCTTGGAACAATAGGATTCCCTTTGGAAGTATAGGCGGATTTTTTTAATGATTTATTTGATGCGTAAATTCCCATAATTATTTATTTATCAATGTACTTAGAGCAATGTTTGTACTCACGATTTTCTTTTGAAGTTGTTCATTATTAGTGTTTGGTACATATTCCAGACCTTCTAAAGTTAGTTTGACCTGCCTAAAATGATAATCGTCATATTCCATTGACCACTCATCATCTTCATTAGTTCCGACGTAAATTGGGTAATCCAAAATGAAACCACTTGTATTCATTAACGTAATAAGATCGCTATATTCACTTTGAGATATTTGTATTGCATCAAATAAGCTTTCTGATATACTATTTTCTATTATATCAACAGCATTATTAATAAATCGAATAGTAGGATAAGAAGTAGATTCAATTTGTATTTCATTTATTTCAAAATCTATAGATTTAGATAATTCCCATAAAGTGGCGAAAAAATCATCCCTATCTTTATGGTTAGCAGTTACGAACGAAAAATTTGGTTTTAAGGAAGGACTTCTCAAAAAACCTATCTCGTTATTTGCGCACACAAAAAACGTATAGGAATTTGTATCTTTTGCAATTCCGATAAAAGCAGCATATAGATCCCCATGAAAATCAGGATAGTCAATGTTTTCAATAATAGTTCCATTTTGATAAGACTGAATAGTAACATCTCTTTCAGACCTAGAAAGGGATATAGTTAATTGATTTATTGGAAAAATATGATCTAAAATGTTACGTCCAGGTACAAATAAACCTTCAATAGATTTTGTTTTATCAAAATGTAATTTTAGAATAATATTTGCTGCACCAAATTTTTTAGATGATTGTTTTTCATAGATCCAAGATGAAATATCGATTAGATTTTGACTAAGATTATATTCAAACGAATTCTCTCTTTTTTCACCATTTTTTCTAGCCTCCATAAAATAAATGCTTTTTAACACATTTTTTTCATCTGGTATTTTAAGATATAATATAGCATGATTTGAATTTGTTGATAAAATAGATGGAGAAATATTTTCAACTATAAAAATTGGCCAAAGACCAAAATTTGTCTGTTCTGATATATTCTGGGTGTAATAATTGAAACAAGGAATATTATTAAAATTAAAAGAATCTAAATTTGAAATTCCAATTTGACTTCCAAACAATTGATAATAATTATAAGAGTGGTTATTCTCATTTCGTATATCTAAATATAATCTGTTTTTATTTATAAATTTTTCAATTAAATCAGCGATTGAAACATTATTATTTGTATTAGATCTAATATTTAAAATATTTACAGAATTAGAAAAGTTCCCAAAAAATGAAACGAAATCAATAAAACCTAAAATTTGTTCTTTTTTATGATAATGTAAAAAAGATTGAGATTGTGTGGTACCTATTAAGTCATCAACTATAATTGAATGATTCCATTTTCTTGCTAATTGAAATGTTGGATTAAACCCTATTTTTTCTGTGATGATTTGTATACCTAATTTTTTTGAACCGCCTATGAAGTTTCCAATATGGTCACCAGCTTTGACATATGGTAACTGAAAGTCAGATTTTAAATGAAAAATATTTTCAATCAATTCAGTGTCTGCCACCGCAAAATCACCTTGACCGTCTGATTTGTAGTTTATTCCTAATAATTTAACTAGAGGTGAATTCGGTCCAGTTTTTGTATCAGTATCAGTTATCTGTTGATTTTTCCAGATATATTCTGTTAAATCATTTTTTGAACGTTCAGCTACATTTACTCCATCGATTAGTGAGTTTGGATCAATTCCTTTATATATAATAAATGAAATATTACCAATATTGAAATCTGGTTGAGAAGTAGGTCTTAAAATAATATTTAAAGAATTGTCAGAATTAAATTGAACGAGTATTTGAGAATCACAAATTGCATAGGCTTTGGAATTTACTTCTACTTTTATAAAAGAATCAACTTTATACTCGGTATCTGAGAATGGACCAAAATTGTCTCCATTATCTTGATTAACAATTGATTCAACATCCGTAAAAAAGAAAAAATCCGCCATAGTACTTATAGTTTGTTTCAAAACTCCCCACCAAATCAAAAACGAACAATTATTTTTTTTCGTATTTATTTCAATTAAAAAGGAGTCTATTATTTCCAACTGGAAAACTACAAATAAAAACGTTAAGTGATTGTTAGTGAGTACTAAATGCGTATAGATACGCAGTTAGATGCGTGTAAATACGTGTTTGATTTGCGTGTAGTTGCACGTGTTTTACACGTGTGAATACGCATTTTGTATGCGTGCAAAAATATCGTTTTAGCTGTTTTTTTTAGTTAGATACTCACTTAAGTAATGTAAAGTGGAATTTCCATTTTTTGATGATACATGTTGATTGTGTTGACTTTCAAGAAATAATTTTAATTCATTATTTGATTGAATGTTGTTTTTCTTTAGATAATTTTGAATGCGTGTAGGAAATTGAGCGTAAAAAGTATGTACGGTAGGGATGTTTTTGGGGAGAAATTCTTCTAGTTGTTTTAATGAGTTTTCGCTAAGCTGGTTAGGGCAATTGGATCGCAGCTTTTTTAAATCCTGTTTTATTGCGAAATTTATTAAATCTTCTTTTGAATAAATATGATGTTTGAGTAAAACAGTTCGTTGTCTTGTGGAGAGGGATTGAAGAAAAACGTTATCTGAAAGTTTTGGTTGCATTTAGTAGTATAACTGAATTAAAATAATGTAAAACTAAATAAATTCAAATTTAAGTAAAATTTAATAAAGTAAAAGTAAAATTTGAACAAGTTAAACTAAACATGGAAAAACTCGAATGACTTTATTTTTGTTTTATGAAAGTTAAGTTGGGAGAACGCATTCGTAAGGCGAGAACAATAAGAGGTCTGAGTCAACAAAATATGGCAGATGATTTAGAATTATCCGTTGCTTCCTATTCAAATATTGAACGTGGTATCACGGATATTAATGTGAGTCGATTAATTGAAATCTCTCACATTCTTAAAATAGATGTTTCTGAACTTTTAAAGGAAGGCGAAGATAAAAAAGCGTTACATGATGAGGCGCTTCCATATTTATCTCCCGAAATTTCTGGTGTATATAAAATGCTTGAAAAGCAACAAAGCGAAATTGAATCTTTAAAGCACATCGTGCAAGAACTGATTGCTAAAAATTCAAAATAGTCTAACTTTCTTTAACATTTAATCAATTAGTTTATGTTTTTGCGCATACAAAATAACGGTTTGTGTTGAGTGTGTATTTGTTTTTTTATATAATCTCTTTTTATGCCCTTCGACTGTACGTTTACTTAGAAATAATTCGTCTGCGATTTTTTGATTCGTTAGTCCTTTTGCAATTAGATCAATTATTTCCAATTCTCTTTCTGTTAAACCATCTTTATTTTCGTGAAATTTTTTAGAAGCATAGGTTGAAAACATAATTGCGTTCACTTCTCTTGAAAAATAGGGTTTATCGTCTAAAGCGTGTTCGATGGCATTCAATAATTCGTCATGATCTGAAATTTTTAAAATATATCCTTTCGCACCGAGATCCATGGTTTGTTTGATGATTTGCGCTTCGTCATGCATGGATTGAATGATAATTGGTGTTTTGTTTTTTGACTGTTTCAAACTTTTTAACACATCGATACCGCCCATTTTTCGCATAGATATGTCTAAAATTAATACATCGAAGTTATTTTCTTTAATTTTTGAAAGCGCTTCTTCTCCATTGGAGGCCTCTGTAATCTGAAAATTGTAACTCGATTGATTTTCAAGCATTAACCGTACGCCATTACGGATCATTGGATGGTCATCAGTTACAAGTAATTTTACATTTTTCATGTGTTCAAATTTAGGATAAGGTTAAAATATACTAATAGGAGATATAAAATTCTAAGTGCGTTCCTTTGTTTATAACAGAATTAAAGGTATAATCAGTGTTTAAAATCTTTAATCGATGGTAAATATTTGCTAATCCATTTCCGTTTAAGGTATTTGTGTTTTTTAAATCGAATCCGATTCCATTATCGGCTAAGGTTATTTTAAATTGTTTCCTCGCTTTGTTTTTCCGAACAACAATAGTTACTAATGATGCAGAAGCATGTTTAAAGGTATTATTTAAAAATTCTTGAATAACGCGATATACAAAAAGTTCCTCTTGCTTATTCTTCAATTTAATTTCTTTGTCAACACAATTTAAAGTTATGTTCAATGAAGAATTGGACATCACCTCAATTAAACGAACGATTGCTGCACGAAGATTTAGTTTTGTTAATAAAGTAGGTTTTAAGTTAAACGATATATCTTTCACCGTTTGTACAGCATTTCGTATAATCTCATCCAAATTAATCATTACTTCTTGGTATCTTTCAGAGGAAGGGTTCGTGTTTTGAATAGAATTTATATTCATTTTGAGTGAGCTCAATTCCTGCCCAATAGAATCATGAATTTCCAACGCTAAGCGTTTTCGTTCCATTTCTTGACCATTGTACGTAGCGCTTAATATTCGCACTTCTTCTTCTTTTTGACTCGTAATGTCTTTTCCAATAATCAATATTTGTTTTTTTCCCTCAAAACTAATTTTAAAAAGTTTATAATGGAGGTAGGTAAGTTTCTCATCATTTAAGTTCCAGCTATAATTAAACTCATACTTATTAAGTGTTCCAGATTTAAAATGGGTGATTTGATTAATAAAATCAATTGGTAAGATTTCAACAATGGAATTTTGATTTTCTGAATTTCCTTGTTTATAAAATTCATTAGCCGGATGGTTTATATAACGAATTTCATCCTTGTGATCAAAAACGATGATATGATGGGCAATAGTATTAAATATTAATTCAAAATTATCTCTTGTGACCACATTATATTCTAATTCTTCAATGTAGGTGTTAAATCCATAACTAATGATTGCAAATTCTTCCTTATGGTATTTAACTGGGAACTTTGAGAAAAAATCATTTTGAATGCAATGGTGAAGGTGTTCTGTAAACAAATCTAAATCATCATTCGTTTCTTGTAATTTTGTTTCTATTCTTAAAACTTCCTCTAATACAGTATCTAATCCATTATTTGATAGTTGAGTAATAGAGTCAGATTGAAGTATTCGAATTCGCTTTAAACTCTCAAAAATTAAATCAATTTTATCCAATTCTACCTTCATTTAACTCGTTTTTTTGTTTGATTCTATTCAACCATTCAACAGCATCTTCTTTTTCTATGAATGCTTTAAAGAGAATTTTTGGGTTTTTTAATCCTATGAAAATATTAATTATAAATGATTGTATTCGAGATTTTACAATAGCAGCAGAAGCATGAAGAAATTCTTGACCGTATTTATCCGCATAATCTCTCCCTTCTTTTGGCATTGAAGTTACTTCAGTAAAATCATAACACCAATATTGAAACACACCATCAGAAAGTTCATGTCGAAGCTCAATTAATTCTTTTACTATTTGTGAATTCAACTCTATTTGTGTACTAAATTTATTGAAAAGTATTCCTTCTTCAATCCAAAAGCGAACATAATTATTTTTTATTTCATTCATAAATTCGAAAAAGACTCTATAGTTTCTAGATTATATGTATCATCAACTTTCATATACGCAAACATAGCAATTGTTTTTGATAAATATTTCTGTTTTTCAAAATCAGCTGAAAACCCTAAATATGACTTACCTTTCTTTAAATCATTTCCGCGTTTTACCATTTGATATACTGCTTGTTTGTAGATGTGATGTGAATCAATATAATTGTAATTTAACCCCATAACCAAAGGTGTAAATGTCTCTTCACCTTTAAAACACCAAATACATGCCCCTACTTCTCCTGTCTCTTTTATTTTAATTTCAATGAATTCACACGCATCGTATTTTGATAATACTTTTGGTGTCTTTTGAGGATAACCAAAGAAATTATATGAATAGTTATTCTCTTTTACATTATTAAACAAAGAGTGGTATAATACCGATTCTTCGGGTGTTAACTGATTTTTATATGTAATTTCAAACTTATCTATATTACGAATAGCATATTGCTTAATATTGTCTCTTTTCTTTTTGGAAGGGATTAATTGCATCAATTCATCAACGCTAGACCAATATTCATTTTCTATTATATTAGCATTAGGCATATGTAATTTGGCATAACCTTCTTCTGCAAGTATAGAATGCATAATACTTTCTTCTCTAAAATCTCTGAATATAACCACCTTTGCATTTATTTCTTTTTTCCATTTATTTACTTGAGAGAACATAGCTTGAATTGCTTCGTTCCATAATGAATTTTCAATATTTATATATATAAAGTCACCCTCAGCAAATAAGGAACCCATAGCTAAAGTCTTAGAACACAAATAATGAGGGTTTGTTTTGCGTACCTCCTCTATTTTTTTTGATATATTTTCCAATGCTAACATATCATCTTTGTAGATTGCACCAGTAAAAAAGGTTGCTAGAACTAATTTATCCGAAGCATCTTTCACCAAGATATAATGAAAACTCCAATTATCTTCTGGTTTTTCATTTTTTGAAAAAATTTCCTCCATACACTGCATTCCTGAATGATTAAAGTTTCCTCTATCTTGCATAACTGAATTCCATAGAATTGGATCTACATCGTTAATCGTAGAATAGATTTCTGTTTTTAAAACTGTTTTATTTTCAATTGTTTCATTTGGCTTGATAGTTTGCAATAAAGGAATATTAAATACATCATACACGCGTTGTCTATCATCCCCTTCTTCTTCGATTGCTAATGGAAGGTGGTAAGCTAATGCATCTGCTAAAAGTTGTACATCATTCATCGTATTGTGTCTTGTTAAAGTAAAACGCAAACCTGACTTATCGTTCGGAACCACCGGAAAAGTTGCAGTATTTACGTAGATACCTTCTCCTAAAATACGGTTTACCAAGTTGTGCGTTACTTTACTGCTTCCGGCTCCAATAAAGTAAATAGGTGCATCTGGCGAAGAAGTATTTGTAATGTTTTTTTCCACTAATAGGCGATTCATGTAGTCCATCAATCCACGTAATTCCGCTTGGTATTCATAAATTTCAGGCGAAAGATGTAATTTGGCAGATGCAATCGCAGAACCAACATTTGCTGGCGTAAGTGGATGTGTATAGGTTAAGATTCCACCATAAGTGTCAATTTTTCTATATGTTTCCGTATTTGCGAAAATCGCTGTACCACCAACACAACCAAACCCTTTGGCTAACGTTGAAATTAGAATGATACGATCGCTCACCCCTAATTTTTCAAAAATATTACCAGCACCATTTGTACCTCCCCAACCCATACCATGAGCATCGTCGAAATATAAGTGAAGTTTAGGGTATTTATTCATCAATTCTTTTAATCTATCCGTATTTGGGATATCTCCATGCATGGAATAAACACCATCCGCCATGTACCAAATTCGGGTAAACTTGTTACTTTCTTCCTTCAGCATATCTTCTAATAGGTCATAGTTGGAATGTCGCACCATCTTCACTTCAGTTCCTTGTAGTTTTGCAAACTTGCAAGGATATTGTACACTATAATGCACTTGTTGATCCAAAATAATTAAATCATCTGGTTTGATTAAAGTACCAATTACCGATAAATGTGCAGTAGAAGTAGAGGTATATACAATTGCTTTATTGCCTTGAAATATTTGCGAAATCAATTCTTCCAATTCTTGAATGTATGGAGGTCGAACATACGCACGCGACATAGATAATTGCGTACCAAACCTTTTGAGTAAGTCCGTTGCGCCTTCGATTAAAGCGGGGTGTTTTTCTAAACCTAAATACCCACACGTTCCGAAGTTCACGTAACGTTTTTCATTGATATCAAAAAAGGTACCATCAAAAAATGTTTCTTGAGAGTTTAAGTGCATGATACCTTTTTCTTTTGCAGTTGTCCAAATATGATCAACGGTATCTAAAAAGTTGTTGTGATTAATTTTTGCCATTTTTATTCGTTTTAAGTGTAAGATTCAATATACACCAATTTAGTAATTAATTCTATAACAGGTGTATATACTTTAAAAAATGCGTGTGAACACGTGTAATAACAACGTGTAATCACACGTATATATAGCGTGTGTTTACACTTGTTTGTAGCGTGTATTTATGCTTTATCATAGCGTGTAAACACACGTGTATTATACGTGTTTACACTTGATTTTCAATTGCTAAGGTGATTTTTAGTGAATATTTATATAATTTGGTAAAACAAATCATAAGATTATGCCTGCTAAATTAGACACAAGTAAAATACTTCAAGTAAAATTTCCTGAAACCCAATATTACAAAGAAGAACACCCAAAAAATCAAGTAGTGATACACCATACCGTGAGTGGTTCTAATCCGACAAATGTTATAAACGCCTGGATTACCAATACAGAACGTGTTGCTACCGCATTTGTAATAGGGGGAGATGGAACGATTGCCCAAGCATTTAGTAGTAAACACTGGGCACATCATTTGGGTTTAAAGAAACCAAACAATACTGTCCTCAACCAACAATCCATTGCGATTGAAGTGTGCAACTGGGGTGGAATCACCGAAAAAGACGGTAAATTTTATACAGCATATAATAAGGAAATAAGCAAAGACTTAATCATCGATTACGGAAAAACGTGGAGGGGATATCGTTATTTTCATAAATATACAGCTGTTCAGATTGAATCCTTACGACAATTGTTGGTGTACTTGTGTGATACATACAAAATTTCAAAGGAATACCACCCAACGATGTGGGATTTGAACGAGGAGGCGCTGTCGGGGAAGAGTGGAGTGTTTACGCATGTGTCGTATAGGGCTGATAAGAGTGATATGCACCCGCAAGTGGAGTTGGTAGAGATGTTGAAGGGGTTGGGAGTGACGAGTGACCTTTCGACAGGCTCAAGGTAAACTAAGCTCAGGATGACTCGTTGGCAGGATTGTGAGTGATGAGTGACCCTTCCTTTCGACAAGCTCAGGGTTAACTATGCTCAAGGTAAACTAAGAGGAGAGCGACTGAAAGGGTGGGGTGAAAGGTAAACTATTTGAACCTAGAAATGAGAGAACATTCTTTTGATATGTTCAGGGTGAGCTGAGTGACGAAGAGACGTCTTGAAAGCTTTCGGGAGACGGAAGGTGTTGATGTACAAGGGAATGATAGGAGTGCAAATGGCGGTAAAAATCACTTTGTATTAGGACTTAATACTGAAATGAAAATTAATTAATCGCTAATAATATGAAAAATACATTTACGGTTCTTCCTATAGAACAAATGAAAATAATTAAACGCATAAATTTTGTAACAGAAAATAAATTCAATCAAGATATAATTATTGGTTTTATAATTTATGAAAGAAATTTATCTCCAACATATAAATTTGACAGCAAAAAAACTGATGAAAATAGATTTTCATATTTAGTTTCATATCCCAAACAAGAAAGTTATCCAAATGATGAAATTGATAATTTAATACTAAACACAGTCAAGGGAATCTATCCTAAATCACTTGTTCATAATGAATTACTATTTTCATCAATAGACGTAGAAAATTTAGAAAGACTGGTTAAACGACCAAATGAAAAAACTATTTTTATTATTTCGCCAGATTTTTCTGAAATGGATGTAACAGACTTAATAGGAAAACAATTTAACTGCTTTCGTAAATCAGTAAATATTTACGTTGACAGCTCTTCTGATTTAATAAAAAATATTTCGTTATCTGGAAAATGTGAATTTAATCGTCACAATGAAATTTACAAACTTCTTGATACCATTACATTCCTTTAAAATTATTACTAAAAATGGTACACTTAATTCTTGATACAAACATATGGATTTATTTAGCTGAAGGGCAACACCCTTTTGTTTTAGAAGGTCTGATCAAAAAAGTAAATGACAATGAGATTTCACTATTGGTGAATGATGAAATAATAAAAGAATGGGACAGAAATAATAGTTTATCTAAGGAGAGAATTAAAAAGGAACTAAAAAAACAGCTGGAATTTGCAAAAGAATTAAAATCTTGTTTGAAATCAGAGGACGAGATTAAATTCAATGAGCTTATTTCCAAAATTAAAGATTCAAACCCTGAATTTGAAGCGACAATTGATTCACGCTTTCAATTGGTTGACGATTTAATAAAAAAGCAGTCGATAAATGTTCCAATTAGTATTGGAAATAAATTGGAAATTATAGACTGGGCATTAAAAAAACAAGCACCTTTTCATAGAAATAAAAACTCTGTTGCTGATGCTTTAATTTTATTCTCATCAATTGAGTTTATTAAAAAAAATGGTATAAATAACGTAAATTATAACAGAATTGATATTTCCGATTCAGTATTTGTTTCTTACAACAGTGATGACTTTTCACAAGGTGTAAAAGGGAATGATAAGGATTTAATTCACGAAGATTTAAAACTTTTATTAGAATCTGTCGGAATGAAATATGAACGTAATTTTGGTAATTTGCTAAACTTAACATCAAGTATGAAGCTAGAAATAGACGATTATATGGACTATGTAGAATCAAGAATTATTGAGCAAATGGAATGGGAAAACGAAATTAAAAGAGGTAAATAACGAGTGCTAACAGCACCTACAAAAAATTGGCGGTTCAGTGCCACGCAGACACATTTGTGGTTAATCAAAGTTTAGTTCTGCGCATCAACATTTGTGGTGAAAATCGCCACCTTCGCCAAGCCCGAACCCGTTATGCCTCATGCTAAGAAAACGACACCAAAACAAAAATAAATTATGACATTTGACAGAGACATTGAAGCTTTTATAAAAAACTATGTGAAAGCACTAAAAGAAAAAAATGCAGTTGTATTTGCAGGTGCTGGCATGTCTGTTTCACAAGGTTTTTTTGACTGGAAGAAACTTCTCAAACCAATTGCAGACAAACTTGGATTAGACATTGAAGAGGAACAACATGACTTGACAGCTTTAGCACAATTCTTTGTTGATGACCATGGCGGTGTTAGAGGTGAACTAGACCAAATTCTTGTTGAGGAATATGGAAAATCAAATCTTGAAGCTTCCGAAAATCACAGGATTTTGGCAAGACTTCCGATTCAAATTTACTGGACAACAAATTATGACAGATTAATTGAAAAGGCACTTTTAGAAGAAGGCAAAACTCCAGACATCAAAAAAGCACAATCAGATTTAACTGTAAATCTTCCAAAGAGAGATGCAATAATTTATAAAATGCACGGGGATATAGAAACAGTTTCCGAGACAGTTTTAACTAAGCATGAATATGAAGACTATAACAAAAAAAGAGAGCTGTTTAGTAATGCTTTTAAAAGTGATTATGTCTCAAGAACCTTTCTTTTTATAGGCTTTAGCTTTACAGACCCAAATCTCGACTATCTGATTAGCAGAATTAGAACAACACTTGGGCAAAATATTAAACCTGATTATTACTTCATTAAAAAGGAAAGTATCTTAAGAAATCAAAGAAGACAAGAATTACGAGCAAATTCCTTGAAAAAGTACGGACTGAATCCATTATGGATAAGCGACTATTCAGAGATAACTTTGATTTTAAAAGAAATAGAATCTAGGTTATTAAGAACGACAATTTTAATTTCAGGAAGTGCAGAAGAATATGGAAGTTTCGAAGAATTAAGGGCAACTGAACTTTTGCATGATTTAAGTAGGACATTGTCAAAAAACTCGTATAAAATTTTGACTGGGTTTGGCTGGGGTGTTGGCAGTGCCGTTATTAATGGAGTTCTAGAAAATATGGAAACTGAAAGAAATCAAAATATGGATAATTATCTAATTATGCGTCCATTTCCTCAGTTTGAAACAAAAGGAAAAAATCTAAAAGAGCTTTGGACCGAATACAGAAATAGATTTATCCCGTTAGCAGGAGTTGCTATTTACGTATTCGGAAATAGGAAAAATAAAACTACTGGTGTAATTGAAGAAGCTACTGGAGTAATTGATGAGTTTGAGATTGCAGTAAAAAATGGTTTACTTGTAATCCCAATAGGAGCAACAGGTTTTGTTTCAAAAACTTTGTGGGACAAAGTAATTAGTTCCTTCGACCAATTCTATCCAAATCACAGTTTTCTCTTGGAAGACTTTAAAACCATAGGAGACCAAACAGTTGAAAATTCTAAAATCATCGAAGCTACTTTAAACATTATAAACAATCTAAATTCAAAATAACATGGCGACAAAAAGACAAATTTTTTACAGTTTTCATTATGACAATGACGTTTTTCGTGTTCAACAAATTAGAAACATGGGAGCATTGGAAGACAATAAACCAGTTTCTTACAATGACTGGGAAACGGTTAAAAAAGGTGGAGACAAAGCAATTGAAAAGTGGATTAACGATAATATGAACTACAGGAGTTGTGTTGTTGTATTAATCGGCACTGACACATATAAAAGGCCTTGGGTAAACCATGAAATTAAAAAGGCTTGGGCAGACGGAAAAGGCCTTTTGGGAATACATATTAATAATTTGAAAGACCCAAAAACAGGTACTTGTCCGAAAGGAACAAACCCATTTGACCAATTTACTTTTAAAGATAGCAGAGGCAACATTAAGACAATCCCATGCAAAACACCTTCATCAACAGACGCATATAACGATATTAAAAACAATATAGAAAGTTGGGTTGAAGAAGCAATTAAAAATAGTAACTCATGAGTAAATCAATTTTTATTTCCTGCGTTTTTGAAGACAGTCATCATATAGAAACTATAAAAAGTTGGGCTACTGGTAAACGGCTTGGTGACGTTGTAATTACTCATGAAACAGAAGACAAAAGAATTCTAGGTAAGGAAGCTATCAAACAGCACATTAAATCAAAAATCCAAGGTGCTTCTCTAATAATCGTACTTATTGGACAAGACAACCATAATCATGATTGGATAGAATCAGAAGTTGAACTTGCTAATAGTTTTCATAAACAAATCTTATGTGTTCGGTTGCCACATACGACTGGTGCTGTTCCAGACATTTTAATAAAGTATAGTCTAATAAGTTTTGATCCAGAATCTATCACAAGGAGTATTGACTGATTTATAAAAGTTAGACAGTGGACAAAAAAGCACTAGGCATAACAACTAACCTTTCGTCGTGTCTGTACTTCGTCCGGCTCAGTTACCAGACAAGCGATGAAAGGTCTGTTGAACGAGACCTATTCTATGGACTTTTCGTAAATTGATTTTTCACATAACTACAAATTTGTAATAAAACCATGCACTCCTTCATAGACCCTATCAAACTACCTTTCCAAAACTCTTCCGATACTTTTGGAGTAGAACCTTCCGACCCAACTAACAAGTTTAATATTACCTCCAGGTTTCAATTGGATGATGTTGCAAAAGCATTTGCATGTCAAGATGGTATGATGATAGTCCAGCCATCCGAAGTAAATGATACTTTGGTAAATGTTATTATTAAGCCTATTGAGAGTTTAAAAGTAAATTTTAATAATATTAAATATTATGTATTTCGTGGTATAGAAAAAAACACACTACTTATTGATAAAGATAAAATCGTTACGGAAGACACTACTAATAATGAATTTATAGCCCGTCTTTGGAAAGAGCACAAACAATTTAAAATAGATTTTAAATTACCAAACCTTCCAGATCCATCACCAAAAGTTTTCGGGTATACGGATTCGTTACCTAATAATTTGAATATCGAAAAAATCTACGATAATTCTCAAGAAGAAATACGTCCTTTGTTTGTGAAGCAAGGAGAATGGTTTGGTGATTTTACAATCAATGATAAAATAGGTTTTGAAGTAGTAACTTCTATTGAACGGATTAACATTGATTTGGCATATCTAAAAAAAGAATATCATCAAATAGATGCAACTGATTTAGTTGGACTAGAACTACGGGCTAAAAAAGAAGAGATACTTTCATTTATTGACCCAGCTGCATTTTTTGGTTTGCATTATAACTATGGAGTTCATATTTCTACTAATTCAGGTGTTCAAAAAATAACAGTAACTAAAAAGAAGAAAGAATTATTCGATCTATTGATTGCGAAATTTGCGACTAAAAATCGCGTGTATCTTGATGTTAGGAGCGAATTAGGCTATTCCTATAATTTTTACCAAAACTATAAAGAACCAACCATTAATGTTTAACATAAAAATAAAAGCAGAAACTGAGTCTTTTGTTACCGAAGAGTATGGAACATTTGGCTGGCCAATTAAGTATTTTGACAAAGCCCAAAATCTTAATGAAGAATATAATTATACTTCATTTAATCTTAGAATTGATGATAATACAAAACCAATTCTATTTATCGAAAATACAGATCTTTTAATTGAAAATAATGCATCAAGATTTCTAGACGATAAAAAACTTCTTAATGGTACTTCAACTGATTGGAGCAATGAAATAACTTTAAAATTTCCTACAATAGTTTCAGAATACGTCAAAGAAAATGTATCTTATTATTTAAAAATCAATTATTTCAGACAAGAATATAATGAATCATCCCCAAATACTGTAATTATAAATGAATTTTATTTCAATAATGCTTTTGCACCAATTGATTTGCCAAATATTACTGAAACTGACTATTTATTTCAACATTCAATAAATTCTGAATTAAACTTCACAAAAGGATTTCTGCCCAATATGACGAATGATTTTAGTTATGTTGCTGAAAATGGCGCTCAATGGGATGCTAATCGTATAGTTTTTTACAATAAAGCCTCTTTTAAAAAGAAAAGTACTGGTAGTTTTTTCGATTCAACAACAAATTCTTATTCAAATCTTGGTTTTAATCTTCAAGGAGACTTCAATAAAATGTCTTTTTTATCAAATGATATTCAAGTTAGCAAAAATACCATTCAAGAAAATGTGTCAAGTGGAATTTTTCAAACCATCAAGGTATTAGATATTATCAAAAACAAAAGATTTCCAAATGCTTATGAAGATTTACTTTGTTTAGGAATAACACAAACAGAATTTACAACATTAAAAAATCTTACTGGTTTTACTAACAAACACCATCGATATATTTATATCCAAGAAATAAATGGTTCACCTTTTGAAGACAAAGACGAAAAAAGATTTAGAAAATTTGAATTAAAAGTTCAAGGATTTAATTCTGAAGGAAACAGAATAATAGTTGCACCTGCACCCCCAATTTATGTCTACACACAAAACGGACTTGTTTTTGCTACTAAAAATTTTGCTGAACAAGAAATAAGTCAACAAGCAGAAACATACCAAAGAAACTACGAAGAAAAAATTGGCTTGAATATCAAACCAAACACATCTAAAACGTATGAAGATTACTTCATCGAGGATATAAATCCAAATATGAAAGTAGAAGTAGAAGGTTTTATAAACACACTTGCAACTATTCCCAATGATTCAAACGCCTTTGCTAGCATAAGAACATTAGTGGAAGACAGTGCAAAAGATATATGGGATGAAGCAGTAAGGTATGTTCAAGCCTACACAAACACCACTCCTGATGATAGACCATTGTATTGGGCAAGAATCAAAATGCAAGTAGCACTCAAAAGCCATCTTTATTTTATTGGGCAACATACCTATAGTCCAGACTTAGAAGGTAGTGAAGTAAACTCAGGAAGCGATTTAGAAAAAATAATCCAAATTTTTGAAGAAAAATCAAGAAATTACAAAGGAGTTGATTTTTCATTAGCACCCGCTGGAGCAAAGAAAATTTTAATTACTGGGTTTGACCCGTTTTTTCTAAATCCTCAATATAAAGGTATGAATATTCTACAAAGTAATCCAAGCGGTTGTGTTGCATTAGCGTTGAATAATATGCTAACACAAAATGGTTTGGGGTATATAGAATCGATGATTGTGCCAGTGCGATATACTGATTTTGACAAATCAAATAACAAAGAAACTGGACAAGGAGAAGGAATAATTGAACAATATATTAAACCTTGGATAAATATTGTAGATATGATAATTACAATAAGTCAAGCAGGGCCAGAAGATTACCATATAGATGTCTTTTCAACAGCAACAAGAGGTGGTACTATTGATAATTTAGGGTTTACAAGAAAAAACACTAAATCCGTGAATAATCTATCTCTAGAAACAATAGTAACTACACTCCCTGATGAGTTTTCTCAAGGACCATCCCAAGCAATTTTTTATGGTAAATATTTTGAAACAAAAAAGGAACATGAGAATTATAACTATGAATTAGACAACAGTCCTCATAATGCCACTAAGATTAATTATCCAAGTTCTACAATATATTACGGTCCTGGTGGTAACTATTTATCCAATGAGATATTTTTTCGAGTTGCAAAGATTAGGAAGGAGTTAAAACCAACATTAGCAACTGGACATTTCCATATTGCAAAATTACAAGACGCTTCATTAAATGAAGATTTTAGTGCTTCAAAAACACAAATTCTATTGCAAAAAGTTATAACGGCAATTAACAAAGGGGTAACAGGAATATGAAAATAATTTATTTATTTATATTTTTTATAAGTTTGAATTTTATCATTAGTTGTAAAGTTCAAAAAGAGAGTATTGATATAAAATACAGTAATGTCGTTGTGTATGACACATACAAAAGTTACTATGAACCTTTCTTACAATTTAATAAATATAGTTATATATATATACAGACATTTAAACATCCTCATGATTTACCTGAACTAAAAGAAAAGGTCTATTCATTAATTCAGAAAAATGACACAATGCGTTTTCGATGTCAGTTCTCTTTTTATGCTAATTATTATTTAAAAAACATTAAGTTT
>CANCJF010000030.1 GCA_947378245.1 Bacteroidota bacterium | reverse complement strand
CACTATACGAGGATAAAGAATTACATGCAAAAATGAGCAAAGAAGCTAGAAAACGCTTTGAAAACTATTTTCATTGGGACAGACGCGGTGAACAATTAAACGAAATTTATCAAAAACTTTAGCATGAGAATTTTTGCTTTTCACCTACTAAATGATTACAGTGGTAGTCCAAAAGTTTTAAGTCAATTATTGAAAGGTTGGACAAAAAATGACTTGGAAGTACACATGGTTACATGCAGTGGACGTGAGGGTTTCTTATCGAACATAAAAGGAGTAAATTACCATTATTACACCTATAAATTTGCTCAAAATCCATATATAAGACTCATCAATCTAACCTGGAGCCAAAAAATGTTGTTCTGGAAAATGCTATTAAAAGTCAAAAAATCAGACATTATTTATATCAATACCGTTTTACCTTTTGGAGCAGCATTTTTAGGAAAAATAAAAGGATGTAGAACAATTTATCATGTACATGAAACTTCTGTTAAACCTCCAATTTTAAAGAATTTTTTGTTTGGCATTGTCAAATGGGCAGCTACGGATGTCATTTATGTATCTAACTATTTAGCTAAACAAGAGCCTATCAATACTGCTAAATCTCACACTCTTTTTAATGCACTTGAAGATGATTTCTTTCAATGCGCAAAAAACAATAGGTCTCCTAAAACTGCATTAAAAAACACATTACTTGTTTGTTCTTTAAAAGATTATAAAGGAGTAAATGAATTTGTTGAATTAGCGAATAGGAACAAAAATAATTCATTTCGATTAATTGTAAATGCTACGCAAATTGATATTCAAGATTATTTCAAAGATTTTAAATTAACACAAAATTTAGAAATTCTACCCGTACAAACAAATTTACATCCACATTACAATTGGGCAGATTTAATTCTAAACCTTTCTAGACCAGACGGATGGATAGAAACTTTTGGACTGACGATCATTGAAGGTATGGCATATGGACTTCCTGCAATTGTTCCTCCAATCGGTGGAATTACAGAATTAGTAGAAGATGGTAAGAATGGATATCTAGTAGATAGTCGTGATATGAATCTTTTAGATGAACGATATAAATTGTTAGTCAATGACAACGAAAAATATCAACAAATGCATCACCATGCTTTAAATAGAGTTGAAGATTTTCAAGAAAAAACATTCATTTCAGAAAATATAAAGATATTATCATAACGAAATTTTATAAATTATATAATCAATTTTTATGTAATTTATTGAAATTTTTAAGCCCACAGTTTAAATACTTACGTTTTAAAGCGTAATTTTACATCTAAAACATAAAAAACAAACTGTATTTCAAGGAATTACTCTTAAGTAAACCAGTTTACAAATAAATAAGGATTAATACCTAGTATTTTACATATAAATTTATTAATTTTAAAAGAATTGTGTTCTAAACAACTAAATATAAAGTATGATTAAATCAATACAAAACATGTCATCTATTATTAAAACTCCATCTTTAAAAAATATTTTTTTAGTTGGACTATTTTTATTTTCTACTGCTGTATTTAGCCAGAAAAAACTGAAGACTCAAACGACTTGTTCGAAAACAGTTGTTACTCCTGAAACAGAAATTGTAGTATCTACAAATATTAGCTGCTCAGAAGCTAAATCTTTGACTAATTTCCAAACGAGTGTTGAGTCTCAAGATGGTTATACTCATATTTCAAGTGTAATTAAAAGTGTTAAATCAAACAAATCCTATCCAGGAATTTGTAAGACTGAAAATGGAATCAATGTAACATCTTTTGGTAATTTACCAGACTTACCCGGAAATGATTCATATGTTTTAGAAACAACTTACAAATCGAACTTATACAACAAAGATGGTGATGTAATTTCGCCTGATTGTTCTCGCTCAATTACAACTACAGTGATTGCTAAATGTGATGGCGTAGAAGAAAAATCTAGTACTTCAACATCTTGTACATTTAATACGCGTCCAGCAATTACACTCGGAACTTACCTCTCCCCTACAACTTGTAATGGAACTGATGGGTATATCAATATTAATGGATTGTTAAAAAACACATCTTACAAAGTAACATATAATAAAAACGGATCCATTTTATCAACTACAATTATTTCTGACGCTTCAGGAATTGTTAAACTTGGTTCTTTATCCTTTGGTGAGTACACTGATATTTATGTAACCCTTGGAACTGTTATTTCAAATAAAATAACTTCCTCTATAAAATTAACTAACCCAGCATTAAAAACAATTACAAAAGGCGCATTTACTTCACCGACAAACTGTATCAGTAACAATGGTTCTATTGTATTTAATAATTTTAATAACTCAACCAACTATACATTTTATTATACAAGAAATGGTGCGAAAACGAGCACTAGTTTGACTTCAAGTTCTTCAGGTATAATTACATTAACAGGATTAGGATCTGGAGAATTTACAGAGTTTTACGGTTCTTTAAATGGTTGTAATACAAATCCAATTTCAGACAAAGTTACACTTGTTGTACCTACATTAAAAGCTATTAGTAAAAGCACTTTTACTTCACCTACAACTTGTTCAAGTAAAGACGGAAACATTAAAATAAATGGACTTAATAACTCAACAGGCTACACTGTAACTTATACTAAAAATGGAGTAAGTATTATAGAAAACTATACGTCAAGTTCTACGGGGGTTATTACGATCACAGGTTTAGTTGCTGCAGAATATTCTAATTTCTTTGTCACATTAAATGGTTGTAATTCTAACACAATTACTGATAAAATAACATTGGTTAATCCTACCGCACCATCAATTACAAAAGGTGCTATTACACTTCCAATTGCTTGCGCAACTTTTGATGGAAGTATTCAATTAAACGGTCTGACTAAGAACACAGCTTATGGTATAACATATAGTAAAAATGGAATTACATCGAGTGCTGCTTCAACTACAAATACAAGCGGAGTATTAACTCTTTCAACACTAGAAGCAGGAGAATACTCCAATATTTACGTGAATTTAAATGGTTGTTTATCTAATTTAATTACTGATAAGATTTCATTAACAAATCCTGTTGTACCTGCTATAACCAAAGGTATAATAACAAACCTATCTACTTGTACTTCTAAAGATGCTTCCATTGAATTGAATGGATTAAATAAATCAGTTCTTTACACCTTAAATTATAAAAAAGGTGACCTTCAACAAAAAATTGATTTAACATCATCAACCTTGGGGGTTTTAAAGCTTACAAACCTAGATGTGGCAAACTATTCTAATTTTTACATTACCTACAAAGGTTGTAATTCAAATGTTATCGAAGATGTTATTACTATAAAACATCCTATTGCATTAACTATTGCGTTAGATAACACAAACAGCACATCGAATTGTTTATTAAAAGATGGTTTAATTCAATTGAATGGATTAGATAAAAACACGACATATTCTTGTAAATATTCAAAAAACAATACGAATAGTTCTATTATCGCGACTTCTAACGATCTTGGAATTTTAACTATTCCAAATTTGGAAGCGGGTGACTATACGAATATATATGTCGCAATTAACGGATGTCTTTCTAATACTTTAACAGATAAAATAAATGTTTCAACTCCTATCGAACCAACATTTACAATTGGAGAATATACTTCACCGTCAGTTTGTAATGGCACAGATGGAACAATCAATTTCACTACGAATAGTTTGTCAAGTGAAAACATCTTGTATTTCACTAAAAATGGAGTAAATACTAACGTTTCATTAACTCCAAATACAAATAAACTTGTATTATCAAACCTATCATCCGGAGAGTATACAAATTTTTACACAAGCGTGAATGGATGTTTATCAAATACTAATACGACTAAATTAAATTTGATTGACCCAATCGCAAACACTATCACATTAGGTGTTGTATCAAACCCAACTTCTTGTACTACTGAAAACGGAAGTATTAAATTATTAGGATTAGAGAAAAATACGAATTACAATGTTTCTTATTCTAAAAATGGAACTTTTTACAATTTAACTACTACTTCTACAATTGAAGGTGAGTTAGAAATTAACAACTTATCTTCAGGGAATTTTTCAAACATAACGACAGAAGCAAAAGGTTGTAAATCAAATACATTAGTAAGTACAATTTCTCTGATTGAACCAAGTGCACCTAAGCTAATAAAAGTAGCTTCAGCTTCTCCAACAGGATGTGGATTAACAGATGGTTTCATTGAATTCTCAGGATTAATTGCAAATACAGAATACACGTTATTCTACCAGTTTAATAATTTAAATGCCTCTAAAAAAATAAGTTCTTCAAGTAATGGGACAATGGCCTTAAATGAACTTAAAGCTGGAGTATATGAAAACTTTTATATTACTTACAAAGATTGTCAATCAAACATTATTACTGATAAATCTTTATTAGTAGATCCAACTGTTCCTAACATTTATTTAGGTAAACTTTCAACACCACTTAATTGTTTAAGTTGTAAAAGTACTCTTGAAATTAAAGGATTAGATTTAAATAATAACTATGCTATTTTCTACAAACGAAACAACGAAGTAGAAACAAGAGACATCAATAGTGATAACAGTGGAAATGCTTTTATGTCAAATTTATCAGACGGTATTTATGCTGATTTTTACATTAAAAAATATGAATGTAGCTCTAATATTATTGCAGATAAAATAACTGTACAAGAAGTTAAAACAGAATCAAACACTTCAAGTTCATGTAAAAACATTTTAGTTAACATTGTAGATAATGGGATTAAAAATGTTAGCTGTTCTGGACTTGCAGATGGTGCAGTTACTTTTACCATCACAAATGGTTCATCTAATAACTTATATCGAATCCGTAAGAAAAATTATAACGGAACATACAGCGTAGCAACTTTCCCTGCCTATTCTCCTGCTGGAAACTTAGAAAACGAAATTAAAACAATTACGTTTAATGGGTTAGGTATTGGTGAATATGATCTTTATGCATTCTGTAACGAAAATCCAAACAAGTTTAATACTAAATATTTCACAATTGGTAAAGATGTATGTACAGGACCTATTTCTTATGAATGTTCAAGCTTAAATATAACATTGAATAAATCTGATATTGTTCCAGCTAGTTGCAAATCAGATAATGATGGAGCGGTATTATTTTCAGTTTCAGGAGGATATCCAAATAACTTGTACCGTATCCGTAAAAAGAATAATGATGGAACATTTACAACCGTTACATCTCCAGCATTTAAACAAATTGGAAATTTAAGCAACGAAATCAAAGAGATTAAGGTTAATAATTTATCCTTAGGTGATTATGATTTATATGTTTATTGTGCAAATGATGCAAATAGCTACAAATCATTAACATTCTCGGTGACTAAGGCAAAATGCACGTTAGTGACAGATGAATTAGTTGCATACTTTCCATTTAATGGAAATGCAAAAGATGAATCTGGTAATAACCATATAGCTGTTGTAAATTGTGTGGATTTAACTACAGATAATTATAACGATCCAAAAGGAGCTTATCACTTAAATGGTATTTATAATAATATCACTGTCAAAGATGTTGTTGATATCAATACTGAAAAAGCATATACATTCTCTTTATGGTACAAATTAAATGAATTACCTTCTGAGGATGCTTCAAGTATTTTATCAATTCCTAATAACTCTTCAAATAATTCACAAACTGAATTTGCAGTCGATAAAGACGGAGTATTACGTTATAATTTTGGAAATGGTGCTAATACACTTACAACTAGAAGTACAGAGATTACTTATGCAAAGCAATGGAATCACATCGTATTAACACACGATCAAACGAACAATACAATTTATCATAATGGTAAATTAATTGCTCAATCAGCATCATACGCTTTATCAAACAACTTAAAGGACATCGTGTTGGGGTATATTGGTAGTTCAAACACTGCTAATGTATCTGTTGATGAGTTGAGAGTATATACAAGACCAATTACAGAAACAGAAGTACAAACTATCTATACAAATGAAGCTGTAGAAAACTGTGCTGGAATTCGTTTGAGCATTGATGCAGCTAGTCAGGCTAAAACATTAACCTTTACAGTAATGAATGGTTCTGCAAATAACAAATATAGATTACGTAAACGTAATGATAAAGGAGTTTTTGTAACGGTTTACACTCCTACTTACCTATCATTAAATAATCAAATTGGTGAGACAAAATCGTTGACAATAACAAATCTTGCTGATGGAACATACGATATCTATGCATATTGCGGTTCTGATGGTACAAAATATCAAGGTTATCAATTTGTAATTTCAAATGGATTAAAAATGATTCAAACAGTAACAAATCCTGAAGGAACACAAATATTTGTCCCAGAAAAACTAATCACTGAAGAGGCTGCAGGTTTAACAAGAAACGAAATGGAAGATGCATCAAAATTCACCGTATATCCAAACCCAACAGATAATTTCGTTTATATATCTACAGAAGAAAATGAAATAATCAAATTTGTAAAAGTATACAACCAAAATGGTCAATTGGTTTTTGAGGGAATAAGAGCTGAAGATAATTTAGAAAAAGCAATTAATGTTTCTAGTTGGTCCTCAGGTACCTATATATTAGAAATATTTCTGGAAGACAAACCTAGTGTTAAAAAGAACTTCATTCTTAAATAATAACGAAAGCAGGATTAAATCCTGCTTTTTTTTATCTGAACATTAAAAAAATCAGTATCTCTAAACTTAAATTTTATAACTATTTAATTTTTACGTATATTCGCTTAAGAAATTGACTATTAACATAAAACATGGGTAATATAATTACAAATGTATTAGTTGAATAGTATAACATAGAGATGAAAGCTAAAAAGAAAATTGCAATTATTGGATCTGTTGGTGTACCTGCTACCTATGGTGGCTTTGAGACACTTACTGAACATTTAGTTGATAATTTAGCGGATCAATACGACATTACCATATATTGTTCAGGTAAGAAATATCCAAAAGAAAAACGATTGACTACCTATAAAGGTGCTAAATTAACCTACATACCTCTTGATGCAAATGGTTTTCAAAGTATAGCTTACGATGCAATATCCATTTTTCATGCAGTATTTCGTTCGGATGTTTTACTAATTCTAGGAGTAGCAGGATCATGGATGCTTCCATTTGTAAAATATTTCACTAAGAAAAAGATTATTATTTCAATTGATGGCGTAGAATGGAAACGCGATAAATGGAATCGAGTAGTACAATGGTATTTATTTTGGGCTGAAAAAATAGCTGTAAAATATTCACATATTGATATTTCTGACAATGAATCCATTCAAGATTATACCGCTATGCGTTACGGCTCATTGAGCAGAATCATAGAATATGGAGCTGATCATACGATGAAAGTAACTCCTAAAGAAGAAGATAAAGTTGAATTTCCGTTCTTAAACAAACCATATGCTTTTAAAGTATGTAGAATTGAACCTGAGAATAATGTACATGAAGTACTAGAAGCTTTTATGGAGTTGCCCGAGCATACATTAGTCATGGTAGGGAATTGGAATAACAGTGAATTTGGAAAATTCTTCCGTGAAAAATGTAAAGATTACGAAAACATCATTTTACTTGATCCAATTTATGATCAACGAAAACTAGACGCTATTCGTGGTAATGCTCACATATACATTCACGGACATTCAGCTGGGGGTACAAATCCTTCTTTAGTAGAAGCAATGTACTTGGGTCTACCTATTATGGCCTTTAATGTATCTTATAACCGAAAAACAACTGAGGAAAAAGCATTGTATTTTAGAAATCAATTTGATTTGATAGATTTGATTCAGGAAACCAGTCTTGACACCTTAAAAGAAGTAGGTTTACAAATGGATGAAATTGCTAAAAGAAGATATACTTGGAAAACGATTGCAATGAAATATAGTGCTCTTTTTGAAGAAGTAATGGATTTGAAGAAAAAAGGAAATATTAGTTCAAACACGAAAGATATGGATGAAAAAACTTTAATAGAAATGAATATTGCTCACCTTAAACATCAGAAAAATTTTTACGACCATAAAAAATAAGCAATGATTACTAATAATTACATTACTTTAATAATCTCTCCATTAATAGCTCTAATTTTAGTTTTAGTCTTAACACCATTTTTCAGAAAAATTGCCTTTAAAATAAATTTTGTTGATAAACCAAATTACCGAAAATCACACTTTACTTCAATTCCTCTAATCGGTGGTTTTATGGTTTTTTTATGTGCTACAATTGCATTAACAATATCTAAATATTTCAACCCAAGTTTCCAACAAATTTCTCCGTTAATAATAGGCTCGTTTATTTTATTAGTAATGGGCATTGTGGATGATAAAATGAATTTAAGAGCTTCTATAAAGCTTGTTATTCAATTAGGGGTAGCTGTTTTTGTATATTTATCTGGTATTAAAATTGAATCGTTATTTGGAATATTAGGCATTAATGAAATTCCAGAAATTTTTAAATTCATTCTAACAGTATTAATTATAACTGGTACAGTAAACGCATTTAATCTTTCAGATGGAATTGATGGTCTAGCTGGAGGATTAGCAATTATTGGATTTACTTCGTTTTCAATTATTGCTTTAGTACACCAACAATATTTATTTGCTTCATTATTCTTAACCATAATTGGAGCTTTAATAGGATTCTTAAAATATAATTTAAGTAAAAAACGTAAAATTTTCATGGGTGATGCTGGTTCATTATTTCTAGGCTATATACTAGTAGTTTCTGGTATTATGCTTATTCAGGAATCTACAAATACACCAGACATTACAAGAACACTTTCTACAGTAATCGGAGTACTTATACTACCTGTTATTGACTCAATTCGTGTATATCGTAAACGTATTCAAAAAGGATTTAGTCCATTTAGAGCAGATAAAACACATTTACATCACTTATTAATAGGATTAAAACTAGAGCATAAAAAAGCAACATTAGTCATTGTAATTACAGCAATTACACTATTATTGCTTTCTATTTTTGCAGGTGAATACTTTTCTAATACGGCTACAATAATCCTATTATTATTCTTATTTTCTGTAATTTCTCGTTTTTTATCGATGAACAATGAAATTAATGAATGGAGAAAAAAAATACATGAATTAGAAAACGACAATCGTTCTTAAAATCGTGTTTTCTACCCTACATCAAAGTTGGAATTGTTTTTTTGAAAACGAAAAAAAACAAGCTTATTTTCAAGATTTAATTTTATCACTTGAAGAAAAATTCAAATTCACCTCTGTTTTCCCAAAAAAAGAACAAATTTTCAGAGTATTTGAATCTGATCTTTCCGAAATCAAAGTAGTAATTTTAGGTCAAGACCCCTACCCGACTTATGGATATGCGAATGGACTTTGCTTCTCTGTAAACCCAGAAATATATCCGTATCCAAAAAGTCTTCTTCATATATTTAGAGAAATCAAACTCGAATATCCTGAGTTCGAACCTGAAAATGGGGATTTAAATCGATGGAAAGAGCAAGGGGTGTTTTTATTGAACACCATTTTGACGGTCGAAAAAGGTACCCCTTTAAGTCACAAAAATATTGGTTGGGAAAAATTTACTCATCGAGTAATTACTTATTTAGCAGATCAACATAAAAATATTGTGTATTTATTATGGGGTAAAAATGCACATACAGTTGAAAAACAATTGAATTCTACGGATAATTTAATTCTGAAAACTTCACACCCTTCACCTTTAGGTTATACAAAGTCTGGAAAAGATTTCATTGCTTTTAAAAATAGTGGACAGTTTCATCAATGTAACGAATATTTAATCGCGAATAAGGGCAAGCAAATTTTATGGTAGTTTAATGAAATTAGTATCTTTACACACGTAAAATTACAACCATGAAAAACACACTACAAAACGATTTAGTACTACGTGCTGCTCGAGGAGAAAACATTGAACGTTATCCAGTTTGGTTAATGCGTCAAGCCGGAAGAATATTGCCTGAATACCGTGCAGTTAGAAGTTCACTTTCGGGTTTCAAAGAATTAGTTGAAACTCCTCGTTTTGCAGCGGAAGTAACAGTTCAACCAGTAGATATTCTAGGTGTAGATGCTGCTATCATATTTTCTGACATATTAGTAGTCCCAGAGGCAATGGGTTTGGAATATCAAATGCTTGAGTCTAAAGGTCCATGGTTTGAAAAAACAATCAAAACAGAAGAAGATTTAAAATATGCGGAAGTAGATTTTGATGTTGAAGATCGTTTAGGATATGTTTTGGAAGCTATCAAATTAACGAATCAAGAATTAAATGGACGTGTACCTTTGATTGGATTTGCTGGTGCTCCTTGGACTATATTCTGCTATATGATTGAAGGACATGGATCAAAAACATTTTCTGAATCTCGAAAAATGCTATATACTAACCCAGTATTGGCTCACAATTTAATGGATCGTATTACAAAAGTTACGATTAAATATCTTCAAGCTCAAATCAAAGCGGGAGCACATATGGTTCAAGTATTTGATTCATGGGCAGGTATATTAGGCACAGAACAATACGCAACTTTCAGTATGCCTTATTTAAAACAAATTGCTGACGCCATTCAGGAAGTTCCATTAACTATTTTCTCAAAGGGAGCTATGAGTTCTTTGGAAGACATCGCTAACTTAGATTGTAATACTATTGGGTTAGACTGGAATATGGATATTCCTGAATTTAGAAAAGTGATAGGAGATAAACGAACTATTCAGGGGAATTTAGATCCTTGTGCTTTATATAGTACGCATGATGAAGTAAAAAAATTGACAAACAAATTATTAGACTCATTTACAAGTAAACGACACATTGTTAATCTTGGTCATGGAGTTTATCCTGATGTTGATCCTGAGAAAGTAAAAACATTCATACAAACCGTTAAAGATTACGCAATTAAGTACTAATCGATGAAAGCAACTACTCTATTATTATTTATTTTTTCAATTATTATAATCCAAGCACAATCAACTAACCTTCTAGAGAATGGTAGTTTTGAAGTGATCAAAGGAAAAGTAAAAGGATTAGGGTGTATTGAAGCTTCTGATGAATGGAAAAATGTTACCACTTCAAAAGCTGATTTATTTGTGAAAGAAAATAAAAATTCGTTTTTATTAACTTCGGGAAACACTTACGGCAAAGAAGATCCAAAAGAAGGTGATAATTATACTGGATTAGTAGTTTATTCTCCTAAGGATAAAATTGCAAGAAATTACATTACTTCTCCATTAGCGCAACCCATGTTAAAAGGAAAAAAATACTGCATTAGTATGTATATTTCTTTAGCTGAAGGGTCTAAATTTGCAACAAATCAACTGGGAATCAATTTTCATAAAAAACAGCTAAAACAAGAAGATAACAAAAATGTTATTGAGAAAACATCCATTTTACACTCTCAATCAAAAATTGTTAATGCGACTTATGGATGGGAAAAAGTATGCGGAAATTATATTGCTGAAGGAGGAGAAGAATTTATAACGATTGGAAATTTCACTGCAACAGATAAAACTAAGACTGAAAAAGCAATCAAAATAAAAGATTATAAAGGTGTACTTTCTGATTTTGCTTATTATTTCATTGATGACATTTCTGTCGTTATGGTTGATCAAAAAACGTCTTGTGATTGTGGACCTAATGAAGACAGGAAGGATACATATTATCACAAAATCATCATGTTAGAAGATAAAATGACACCTAATGAGCGCATTGAAGCTCACACAGCATTTTTCCCTTTTGGCAAATATGAATTGCAAGAAACAAATCGTAGTACGATCGATGCGGTTATTCGTGAAATGAAGTCAAATCCTACTTTTATACTAGAATTATTCGGTCATTTAGATGTGAATGAAGCAGAATTAGCGAGTAAAAAACCGTTGTTTGCTGATTTAGCTAATCGACGAATTCGTGAAGTGATGAAATACATGATTGAAAATGGAATAGATGAGAAAAGACTCATTTCAACACCCAAAGACGAAAAAGAACCAAACGAAGAAATTTTAGATGATGATGATGAAGATTTGAAACTCGCTAAAAATAGACGTGTTATGTTTATTGTCAAAAAATAAGAATGAACATGTTTAAGCTTGGCGAAAAAATTGGATTTTTATCTGAACAAGGAACAGCCAAAATATTAGAATTTCTTCCTGACAAAAAAATTAGATTAATTGATAATGAAGGATTTGAACAGATCCGATTAAGTTCTGAATTGATAACTTTGCATAGCTTAAATTATCAATTGGAATCAACCTCAGTTCCGTACGATAAAGAACCGATTTCCAAGCGAAAAAACATGCAACTTTCTATTAAAATAGAAAACAAAAAGAGAACCTCGATTTGGGAGATTGATTTACACATTGAAAATTTATTGGACAACGCCAACAATCTAACGAATACAGAAATATTACTCAAACAAATGAGTAATTTCAAAAATACCTTCTCTAAAGCCAAAGATAAACGTATCCAAAAATTAATTGTCATTCATGGTGTTGGAGAAGGTGTTTTAAAAAATGAAATTCGATCTTTTTTATCAAGACAAGAACACATTGAATATTTTGACGCTTCATATTTAGAATACGGAAAAGGAGCAACCGAAGTTAGGTTTAATCATACATCCCATTAATTATGAAAATTTTACTTTCTCCAGCAAAATCATTAGACTATACAAAATCAATCGAAAAACCATTTGTAACATCTCCTACCTTCCTAAAAGAAACGGAGCAATTGGTGGCTAAATTAAAAAAAATCAGTCCAAAAAAAATGATGGACTTGATGCATATTTCTACTGATTTGGCACATTTGAATTATGATCGTTATCAAGCTTGGATTACACCTGTCGAAGAAAATGAAGTTGTTAAGGCTTGTATCGAAGTATTTAATGGCGAGGTATATAAAGGCTTAGATCCGTTTTCATGGACACAGGATGAACTTCTACGTGCCAATGAACAACTAAGAATTTTATCTGGTTTGTATGGCATGTTACAACCATTAGACTTAGTGTATCCATACCGTTTAGAGATGGGAACAAAATGGCAAATCACACCGAAAACAAAGAATTTATATGCTTTTTGGTCGGATAAATTAACCAAACAATTAAATGCTGAAAAACCTACTGAAGTATTAAATCTTGCTTCAGCAGAATATAACAAAGTCATCAACTTCAAACAATTAAAAGCAAAAGTTATTACTCCAACATTTAAAGATTTTAGTAATGGTCAATATAAAGTGGTGATGATGTATGCAAAACATGCACGTGGTGCTATGGCGAATTATTGTATACAAAACAACATCCAATCGGTTGAAGAATTAAAGATTTACGCTGTAGATGGGTATACCTTTGACGCTAAAACTTCCACAGAAACTGAATGGAACTTTATTCGATGAGTATAAGAAAAGCATTATATCTTTTTATTTTATTATTGTTATTTTTTCTAGGAAGCTTCTATTTCATACCTTTTTATTATGTACAGACAAAAAAAATTGATTTTTCAATCATTGTATTAAATTCAATTGCAAATAAAGTAACAAAAACCGCAACGACTCAAGAAGAAAAAGCGATTTCTATTTATAACTACATTCGAAAACATATTCATAAACCAGGATATTCTGAAATCTATTACTCCAATATTTTAGGACAATCGTGTAAATATTTAATCGCAAGAAGAGCATATTGTGATAATCAATGTAATGAGCTATTAGAAATTGCATATTATGCAAATATGTATGGAAGATTAGTTTTTTTATTTGGTCAAGAATCCGAATCCAAACATACAGTTTGTGAATTAAAAGTGAATAATAAATTTGTATTATTAGATCCATATTATGGAATCATAGTACGAAATCATGAAAATAAATTAATTGGTTTGAAAGAAATAACAATTAATCAGTCTATTTTTCTCAATTCAATTTTCCCAAAAACATTCACACAAAAAAAATATATGCAATTATTTGGATTAAAATTCCCTTATAAAATAATTAAGAATAATCAACCTCATAAAACCAAAGAAGAAATAAGCCTGATTTCAATCTATAAATATTGGTATGCTATATTTGGAGAAACGCATAGAAAACATCTATTTGCATATTATTATAAAGTCAATAGAGTAAACAAAGAAGATCAACGAAGAATAAATTTATTATTTCAGTGATTTTTTTAATTCTATCCATTTAGACATAAACTTGGTCGCTTGTAAACTTTGATGTTGCAACAAACCACCTATGAAATTTTGTTTGCGATGAATTTCTAGATTTTCGAAAAGTTCTTCCAAATGTGTAACGAACGAATTATCTTTTTTGAGATACCTGGATTGAATAAGTTGAACACCATTTTCTACTGATTCTTTCCATAATTGTTCATTATCGTACAATGATACAGCTGCATTTGCAAATACTTCTGCCTCTCGTTCTATACTACCATTCCAAGGTAATTCTCCATGCATTGATTCTGCCCCAATGGGAGTCGTAACGCTTGGAACACCTCTCAGTATGGCTTCCATCAATTTTCCTTTGATCCCTGCACCAAAACGAAGCGGAGCTAAAAAAACACGTGTTGGTTCAAATACATCATCCAATGAATTTGCTCTTCCTAGGATAATAAACCCTTCTTTCGCATTATGAAGATCCATTACCTTTTGAGAAGGATAAGCGCCAAAAACATGTAGTTCGGCTTGAGGAAGCTGTTTTCGTATTATCGGCCAAATTTCCTTTTTCAAAAACAAGACTGCATCCCAATTTGGTTCGTGTAAAAAATTTCCGACAAATGAAAAATTTGATTTTTGGCGGAATTGATTCTGTAGGGATGTTTCATGCAACATTCCTACTGAATCCACCCACATTGGTAAATAATAGATTAACAATTCATCCAAGTTGAATACGTGTTTCAAGAGATCCATTTCATATTCTGAAATAATCCACGTGACATCGCATCGTAAAATACTTGCTATTTCTCGTTTAGCAGTTTCTTCAACTAACAAATCTGAGATTAAAAATTCTCTGTTTTCTTTTAACGCTTTATGACGTGCTTTACGTAAGCAATGTAAATCTTCCGTATCTAAAATTCGAAGTGTAGTAGGACAATTTTCAGTTACCCGCCAGCCATACTGTTCTTCCGTGATATAACGGTCAAAAACGACCATGGTTGGATTTAATTCTGAAATAAACACATCAAAACTACTGTCATTGAGAACAATATCATGACATGAAACTCCCAAACTTTCCAACGCAAAACTAAATTCACTACGTGCTGCAGAACATGCAAAAGAGACAATATATTTTTGTTCTAAAAATGATTGAATGAGTTGAAGCATGCGAACACCTGCAGCTGATGAGTCAGGTTCTGGCCAAACGAGACCTATGAACAATACATGGTGTTTCATTACTTGTGCTAAAAACTATTTAATTTGATAAAATTTAATCCCTAATTCTTGTTCAATCTTACGAATACGTTTGATTTCCTTTGATTCAATAAATGCTATAGAAATACCTTTTTTACCAGCACGTGCAGTACGACCACTTCGGTGAGTGTAATTTTCAATATCATCCGGTAATTCATAATGAACCACAAAAGACAAATCTTCTACATCGATACCACGTGCAGCAATGTCAGTTGCAACAAGAAATGAAAATGTTCCTTTTTTGAACATGCGCATCATTTTTTCACGTTCGCGTTGTTCTAAATCACCATGAATTACACCTACACTGTGTTTACTTTCTTTCAATTTATCCGAAATAAACTGAGCAGAAGCTTTTGTTCTACAGAAGAAAATTCCTGTTTTGTTTGGCTGTGTTTTTAGGAAATGAGTTAGATAGGCAAACTTTTGTTTTGGATCACACACAAAATATTGATGTTCAATCCCTGAGTTCATGTTTTTTTGTTTATTTACCTGAATGCGTTTTGCATCTTCAGATAAATAATTCGTGATAATCAACTCTAATTCATTCGGAATCGTCGCTGAAAATAACCATGTAAAACTGTTTTTATGCGTTTGTCTTAAAATCGTTTCCACATCTTTTTGGAATCCCATTTTCAACATTTCATCTGCTTCGTCTAATACAACCGTGTTTACTCCTTTTAGATCAACTACTTTTCGATCCAATAAATCGATCAAACGACCAGGCGTAGCCACAATAATTTGGGTTGGTCTTGAAAGTGCACGAATTTGTAAATCTATTTTTTCACCTCCATAAACCGCTTGGACATACACATTGGTTGTGTACTTCGTCATTTTAAAGAGTTGTTTGGAAATTTGTTGACATAATTCACGCGTTGGAGCTAAAATTAACGCCTGTACATTTGGAGAAGTTGCATCATTTTTTTGAATAATTGGAATACCAAACGTAGCCGTTTTACCAGTTCCTGTTTGAGCCTGGCCTACAAAATCAGAATTATACTCTAACAAAAAAGGCAATGCTTTTTGCTGAATTTCAGTAGGTTCAGTAATATTGATATCGTTTAATGCTTTTATTAGATAGGATTCGACCCCTAATTCTTTAAAATTAGCCACGTTTATTTAGTTAAATGACAATGAATTATTCTTCTGTTTCGTTTAATTGGTTATCCCAATAATCATTGAGGTAGGATTGAATTTTTCTACCTACTGTGTTGAAGTAACGTTTTGTTCTGTAACCTCCTACCCATACAATTCCACGTATTGCATTGGTCAAGAAAATTTCATCAGCGGCTAAAAGATTTTGGGGTAAAATCGCACACTCATAGACTTTAATTCCATGAGTCAATGCAATATTGATCACTTGCATACGCATTGTACCAGCCAAACACCCATCTTCTAAGCTTGGTGTATATAAAACACCATTGCTAACGACAAATAAATTCGAGTTTGAACTTTCAATAACTGCATCATTTTCATTAATTAGCAAATAATCATCCAATCCCTTTTCCTTTGCTGCAATGGCAGTCATGACATACAACAACCCGTTTTTCGTTTTGAAATTTGCTAGAAAGTTTTTTTGTTTTTTTATTTCGCGGTAGATATCTACTTCATACCCTTTAGAGTTCAATTCAAAATAATTGGATTCATACGGATATACCTCAATAAAGTAAGAAATTTCGTTCGTTTCAGGAATGTAAGTTCCCCCCAACGCTCTGTCTAAGGAAATTCTACACTTCCCACCTTCTTTAATACCTGAAAGTGAGATTAGTTCTTTCACTTTATCTTCAAAAAATTCAACCGTAAAAAAAGAAGGAAATCGCATTTTAATCGCTTTAGCCCCTTCCACCATACGGTTAAAATGGTTTACCATGTTAATTGGCTTACCATTCATGATGCGAATACTTTCGAACAATCCATCACCATACAAGTATGAACGGTTACCAGCAGCGATAGTTGCACCTTTATTTGGGAGAACAGCTCCGTTGTTATTTACGAATAAATCTTGCATACATTAGGGCATTATACTATGTAAAAACTCACTTCCTTTATTTGCGTTGATCAATAAAATATACAACACCCCAAACACAGCTCCACCGATATGTGCATCATGTGCAATGTTTGTTTTTTGTCTTTTAAACATCCAAAATTCAAACGCTAAGTATAGCGGTCCGAAGATATATGCTGGTATCATAATGGGTAAAAATATCAATCCCATTTTCATAGTTGGATTCCACATGATTCCAGCGAAAACAACCGCTGAAACAGCACCTGAAGCACCCAATGAAAGGTAATTTGGATTTTCTTGATTTCGCATATATGGCCATAAAGTCGAAAACAAACCGCCTGCAAAATATAAAATTAAGAAATGAATCATTCCATGTGAATCTCCAAAATGGTTATATAATTCACTTTCAATCATGTTACCAAACATAAAGAAAGAAATCATATTGAAGAGTAAATGAGATAAATCCGCATGTATAAACATATGGGATATATAGCGAGAAAGTTCATTGTTATGTTTAACGCGGTATGGCGAAAACACCCATTTACTAATCATTTGAGGGTTTTTAAATCCCATAAACGAAATGATGGCGGTAGCAATGATGATTAGAATAGTCATATAAACGTTGTAATACGAAGTAAATATAAGGATTGCTGATGAAAAAATGGATATTAATACCAATTCTTAGCTACAGAAGTATTGATATAAATGAACTATTTGATTAAATTAATTTAAGAATTCGCATAATTACATAGTAAATGTCAGAAAAATTTAAAAACAAATACAGAATTCCATCTTCCAGATGGCAACAGTGGGATTACCGTTCTGAAGGAATTTATTTCATTACAATTTGCACGAAAAATAGAATACATTATTTTGGGGAAATAGAAAACGGACAAATGAATTTGAATGAATTAGGGGGAATTGTCAATCGAGAATGGGTAAAAACAATCGAATTGCGTGCTGATATGAATTTAGAAATGGGTGAATTTATTGTGATGCCAAATCATTTTCACGCGGTGATAAGGATCGGTAAAAATAAATATAATGAAAATATTGGGTTGGATGTAACGGGATGCGGAGACAGGGATGATTGTAGGAATAGGGATGGTTGTGTGGACGCGTGCGGGGACGGGGATGGTTGCGCGGATGGTTGCAGGGACGCGGATGGTAGAGACGCAATGCATTGCGTCTCTACGGTAAAACGTCACGCAAATACGTCAAACCATCCAAAAAATCAATTTGGTGTTCAATCCAAAAATTTGGCATCCATAATTCGGGGATTTAAATCTGCTGTAACCACCTATTCAAAAAAACATGATTTTTCCTGTTTTGAATGGCAGGCACGATACCATGATCATGTAATTCGGAATCCATATTCATTTGAACGAATTCAAAATTATATCATAAACAATCCAAGGAATTGGAAAGAAGATACATTTAATAAATGAAAATGAAATAATTGTACATTTGCCAAAAAAATATTTAACTGATAATCAATGAAATTATTCGCATTTTTTATATTTTTTCCAATTTTTCTTTTTTCACAAAAAGAGGAAGAAATACAGTTACCAGACACTAACAAATTAGGGAAAGTTGAAGAACTTAAAGGAAAATTAAAGACAATAGAATTATATAGTAAAAATTTAGAAGAACCTAGAAAAATTACAATCTATGAACCTCCTTTTTATTCAAAAGATTCGACATATGGTGTAGTATTATTAACAGATAACTTTGCGACTAAGATTGCAAATTATATCGAGTATTTAATTCTAACCAAGAAAATAAAACCTATTATTTTGGTTGGAATACATAATCGTGAACCTCAACCAATAGATTCTTTATTCAAGGATTATTTTTATGATTTTAGAACTGAAGAGATGTTAAGAAACAGAATAGAATTTACATCTGAAAAAGCACTTAAAGCATATTCTGATAAACTATTTTCTAAGTTAATAAAAGATCGATACAATAGATTTTCAAAATTTATCACTAAGGAAGTAATATCTTATTTAAAAAAAACATATTCACTTAACCAATCTATAACAAGATGGACTATTGGAGGGTTTTCAAATGGAGGTGCATTTGTATACGGATTAACCACAGATTATCCAGGATTATTTGGAAATTCAATAATAATGTCACCCGCCGGTTTTAATGGATATAACATTGAACAAGCAAAAGGTATTTATTTCTTATGTGCAGGAACTCTCGAACCTGAAAGCTTTATGCAAAACAGCCTAGAGTATTTACCAATATTTAAAGAGAAGAACATAAACTTTATTCATAAATCATATAAAGAAGATCATAATTCAAACATGTGGATTACATTTTGTGTAGAATCAATTTCAAGAATCTATTATAATCCGTAATTTTAACGTCAAATCAAAAAAGAGAATTATGAGCGTACTTATTTCCCCATCGATGTTATCCTGTGACTTTGCGAATATGCAACGTGATATTGAAATGATCAATGCTAGTCAAGCTGATTGGTTTCATGTGGACGTGATGGATGGCGTATTTGTACCTAATATTTCGTTTGGTTTTCCGGTAATTGAAGTAATGAAACGACATGCAACCAAACCTTTGGATGTACATATCATGATTGAAAATCCAGACGATTATATTGCAGAATTTAAACGTTGTGGAACAGATATTTTAACAGTTCATTATGAAGCGTGTAGACATTTACACCGCACGATACAAGCGATCAAACAAGCGGGAATGAAAGCAGGTGTAGCATTGAATCCACACACACCAGTTAGTGCATTAACAGATGTAATTGCCGAATTAGATTTGGTATTGATTATGTCTGTAAATCCAGGTTTTGGTGGACAAAAATTCATTGCTAATGCAGTAAATAAAGTAGCTGAAACCAAACAATTAATTCAAGCAAAAGGTTCTTCAGCGTTAATCGAAGTTGATGGTGGTGTAAACCTTGAAACAGGAAAATTATTAATAGACGCTGGAGCTGACGTGTTGGTTGCTGGAAGTTTTGTATTTGGTTCTACGAATCCTAGTGAGACGATTGAACAATTGAAAAGTTTATAGCATTACTTAAAAATATGAGGATCATTATTGAAATCTTCAATTTGATCCTTGATTTTCTTTATCGCAACCATCAAAATATAAATATCTACAGATTGGTTTTCTTTGACCCATTTATAGGAATCATTATCTCCATCTATAGCACGCGCCATGTTGAGTAACAATTTGAATTTATTTCGTTCTAACCATGCATCGGCATGTTTATTTCCTTCAGAAGCTTGAATAAATGCTAACAAATGTGGGTAACCATTATCCATTAACCAATCACGTGCTTTTGCGTTGAGTTTAATTGCTGAAGTTGCTGTATGTAATTCTAAGAAACCATTAAACTTTAGCCATTCAGAGAACTCATCTTCACCTTCAATTGCTTTTGCCCAAGCTAATAAGATTTTTGGAGGATAGTCCAAGGCTTTCATCGGTACAACTTTTTTCTCTTTATCTGAAGGGATGTGTACCTTTTTTTTCTTTTTGAACATATCTAAAATCTTAGTGAGCATAAAATAAATAAGAAACTAAAATTGCAGTAACTACTCCAACAATATCAGCAATAATACCACCCATAGCAGCATAACGTGTGTGTTTGACTTTTACAGCACCAAAGTATACAGCAAGTACGTAAAAAGTTGTTTCTGTACTACCTTGGAAAGTTGCAGCTAATTTTCCAACAAAACTATCCACACCAAAAGTTGTCCAAGATTCCACCATTAACGCACGTGCTCCACTACCAGAAAATGGTTTCATAAACGCTACAGGTAACGCGTCTACAAATTGTGTCGCTGTTACACCTATTGCCACAAGTCCCATTTTAATTCCATCGATCAATGCTTCAAGAGCTCCACATGAACGAAAAACGGCAATCGCAGCTAACATTGCCACTAGGTATGGAACAATGCCAATCGCAACTTCAAAACCTCCCTTTGCTCCTTCAATAAATTGGTCGTAAACATTGACTTTAGAACGAATTGCTAGTACTATAAAAAAGATAATAATTAGAAATAAAAACAAGTTACTTCCTACAGAAGAAATCGGTTGAATGTATTGTGGATGATTATAAAGCAGCACCAACAACCCAACAATCAAAGCGGTTAATGACCCTACATAAAGCAAAACTACTTTGTTTAACAAATTGATTTTTTGGCGAATCCCTACATAAATCAAAGCCGCAAGAGTCGCAAAAAAAGTTGCTATTAAAATTGGAAGAAAAACTTCTGAAGGAGAAGCAGAACCATTAGTAGCACGAAGAGATAATATACTGATAGGAATAATTGTCAACCCAGAAGCATTCAAGACCAAAAACATGATTTGTGCATTCGTTGCAGTATCTGGTTTTGGGTTCAACGTTTGTAATTCCTTCATTGCCTTAAGCCCCATGGGGGTCGCAGCATTATCTAGACCCAGCATATTCGCAGAAATATTCATCATCATCGAACCAATTGCAGGGTGACCTTTAGGAACTTCAGGAAATAATTTTGAGAATAAAGGTGAGACAAGCTTGGTCATAATACGAATAGCACCTCCCTCCTCTCCGACTTTCATAAATCCTAACCATAAGCATAAAGCTCCCGTAAAATAAAGTGAAATTTCAAATCCTGATTTAGCCGCATCAAACAAGGAAGTAACCATCTTTTCAAAAATGGTCAAGTCATGCCAAAAAAGTAGTTTTGAAAGACCTGTTACCAGCGCAATCAAAAACATTCCTATCCAAAGTCTATTCAATAACATAAAGGCGAAGATCGTGAATTAACTAGCGGAGTTTGATTCGTACTGTAAACAAATATTAACAAAGTTTTCAATAAACAAGGTTCCTTGATTTCCAGAAACCTCAGGATGAAATTGAACGCCGAACAAAGGCTTTGAACGATGACACATGGCTTCATTGATACAAGCATCCGAAACACCTAATAAACGAAAATCTTTTGGTAGAGAAATTGACTCACAATGATCTTCCATCATTTCAAATTCGACAGGTAATTTATCAAATAATGGGTGTTCCTCAAGCGATTCGATTGTTTGCCAAT
>CANCJF010000029.1 GCA_947378245.1 Bacteroidota bacterium | reverse complement strand
AAAAAGCAATAATATTTTTCCCTCCTACTTGATTATATAATCTGGAAGAGTCAACCTCTGTCACAACTGTTGCTTTAATCTGTAGCTCAGCACGTTCAATTAAACTATCTTTTAAATAAATTTGAATTGTTTCACCTTTTAATTCAGCTTTGTCACTCCAGACAATTGGATTTACAAACATTTCAAGTAAGCCAAGTTGGCGTTTGTAATTTAAACTATCGCATACTCCTTGTGTTTTACGACTGAAAAATCGAGCTTTATGGTACCCTTTTATGAGAGATAATCGATTTGTGCTATCCGTAAAAGTAAAAAGAGTATCAGCATGAATAAAAAGCGTATCATCTTTCAATTTATATTCTACAACTGCTTTTCCAGTAAGATAACTTTTGTTGTTTTTCTTTGAGGTATAGAACCGATCACCTCTGAATCCCATTCCTTTTTGATTGTCAGAGAAATATACATTTCCCTTTCCAATTGAGATACCTTTTAACTCATTGATATAAAGACTATCACCTGAGACAAATTGGTGTTCTTTAGTGATAGAGGCATTATATTGTAAAACTCCTTCTTCTGAATCCATTTTGTACCAACCTTTAGAACAAACGATTTTAGTTTTGTCTGTTCTTACTATTTTAGTCGGACCAAAAAAGAATGCTTTTTGTGCAGTGTAATTATATCGTAAACTATCTGAATACATTGTTGAATTTTCATTTTTAAACAACACATTTCCACTAACAGTTATGTTTTTAGATTTAGGATAAAAATATCCGGATTTACTGTGTAGTGTTTCTTTTTTTTGGGAGCTTTCAATCCTCCCTCCATTTCGATAAATTGCAACTTCTTTTTTCGTATCGAAATCAAGTGAATCAGTGGTTATTTTAAAATCACGATCTCGTATACGAACATTTCCCCAAAGTTTCGCTTTACGTGTTTTACTATCATAATGTAATGAATCACAAAATAAATTTAATGTGTCCCTTTTGTTTAAATGTACATTTCCATACATCTTTAATATGGAGGACTTTTCAAAATAAGAAGCAGAATCACAATAGATCACATTAGATTGATAGGTTATATGAATGTTTCCAATTAATCGATGTTCTCCAGTTTCTTTATTATAAATTAATTTTTCAGCACCTGGAGCTAATTCCATCAAATTACTTTGAGCGAAAGAAAATGCACTCAATACAAAAAAAGCACTTATGAAAAGCGCTTTTATTAATATATGAGAGTGATAATTCAAATTTACTTAATATTTTGTAAGGTTTGTTTTCTATCTGGTCCCACTGAAACAACTGTAATTGGAACTTCTAATTCTTTTTCCAAATAAGTTACGTAGTCTTTCAAAGCTTGAGAACTAGAAGCATAGTTATGTAAATCTGTTAAATCACAATTCCATCCTCGTAATTCTTTATAGATTGGAGTGATTTCTACCCCATCTATATCAAAAGGAAGATAATCAACAATTTCACCATTGATTTTATAATGTGTGCATACTTTGATGGTGTCGAAAATACTAAGAACATCAGCTTTCATCATAGATAGTTCAGTAACACCATTTATCATTATTGCATATTTTAATGCAGGTAAATCAATCCAACCACAACGTCTAGGACGACCTGTTGTTGATCCAAATTCATTCCCTTCTTTTCTGATTTTTTCACCATCTTCATCCATTAGTTCTGTTGGGAATGGTCCACTTCCAACACGCGTACAATATGCTTTAAAGATTCCAATCACAGATCCAATGGTCGTTGGTGCTACACCTAAGCCTGTACAAGTTCCAGCAGTAACAGTATTTGAAGAAGTTACGAATGGATAAGTTCCGAAATCAATGTCTAACATCGTACCTTGAGCACCTTCTGCTAAAATTCTTTTACCAGCTTTTAGTTCTTTGTTTAAGAATTGTTCACTATCAATACATGTAAATGAACGAAGTAATTCAATACCTTCAAAAAATGGTGCTTCTAATTCTGTTAAATTATATTCAAAACCTTCATGGTGTTTTAAAATCCCAACGTGTTTTTCAACTAAAGCATCGTATTTTTCTTTAAATTTTGGGGAAAGAATATCACCAACTCGTAGTCCATTTCTACCGGTTTTATCCATGTAAGTTGGACCGATTCCTTTTAAAGTAGAACCAATTTTATTAATTCCTTTTGCTGCTTCAGAAGCTTGATCTAACAAACGGTGAGTTGGTAAGATTAAGTGTGCTTTTTTAGAAATCAACAAATTCTTTTTGATATCCATGTTAAATGGAGCTAATTTTTCAATTTCTTTTTGAAAAATCACAGGATCAATTACCACTCCATTTCCGATAATATTTAATACATCTTTACGGAAAATCCCAGAAGGAATTGTATGTAACACGTGTTTAATCCCTTCGAATTCAAGAGTATGACCAGCATTTGGCCCTCCTTGAAAACGAGCAATAATTGAATAATTAGGAGTAAGTACGTCAACAATTTTACCTTTTCCTTCGTCTCCCCATTGAAGACCTAATAGTACATCTACTTTCATGCTATTGTGCATTAACGTTGTTTAGTGCTTCAGATAAAGAAGTACTAAATGTGAATATTTCATTTAATTTCGAAATTGCAAAGAGTTTTTCAACATTCCCTTGAATTCCACAAAGAGTAACTTCTGCTCCAACATTTCTTGTTCGAGTTAAAATTCGAACAAAGAAATTTAATCCTGAACTTGTTATATATTCTAATTGACTCAAATCGAAATAGAATGTTTTTTTGTTCTCATCGATATTCAGTTGAATTTCTTTTAATAAATCTACAGTGTCATTGTCAGTGACTATTCTACCTTGAATAGTAATAATGACAACTTCCGCTTCGTTGCGTAATGTATGTTTTATACTCACGATTAATTAGTTATTAGATTTTTTTATTCCGTAAAAATACAACGAATGATGTTGAATTTCAATATTAAAAACTTCTTCAATTGTCGCTTTAATCTGTTGAATGCGTGGGTCACAAAATTCAATGACTTCACCTGTGTCTGTCAATACCACATGATCATGTTGTTTAGACCCATGTGATTTTTCAAATTGCGCGATATTTTTACCGAATTGATGTTTACGAACTAAATTACAAGCTAACAGTAATTCAATTGTATTGTATAATGTAGCTCTAGATACGCGGTAGTTTTGCATTTTCATTTTGTTGTATAATGTTTCTACATCAAAATGTCCTGGATAGGCATATATTTCTGCAAGAATAGCAAAACGTTCAGGCGTTTTTCTATGACTATGTTGTTCTAAATATGCTGAAAAAATATTTTTGACAATATTTTGTAACTCTTCTACTTGCATTCCGTCTATTAAAAAGCGAAAATAACTATTATTATACTGAATATGGTGTTAATAATTAAAGATTTATTAACGAGTTTTTAACTAAAAAGGCTGCTTCAATAGAAACAGCCTTTTTGGTTTATTTAGCGCTTATAATTTCATGATCTTCAAAATCCCAACGTTCAATGCGTTCCACGCCTTCGATTTGTTCGAACTGTTTAGTCAGTGCATCTAAATGTTCCGTATCGTATACCATTACTTTAATCAATCCCTCAAATATACCATCGTTCGCTTCAAATGAAATGGACTTCATATCCACATTTAATTGGTTTGAAATGATTTCTGTGATTCGATTTACAATACCAACATTGTCAATACCTATCAAACGAAGAGAAGCTAAGTGTTCAATTAAATCAGTATTAATCCAGCTTGCTTTAATACATCTAAATGCCATTTTGGAATGTAAATGTTCTGCATTTGGACAGTTGTTTCGGTGAACTTTAATTTCTTCATGACCACCTAAGTATCCAAAAATGGAATCACCTGGAATTGGGTTACAACATTTTGCTAATTTATACTCAAACCCATCGTATTCAGTATCAAACTCAATGTTTTTACCTTCTTCCAAATCTTTTTGTCTACGAGTCTCTTTTTGGACGAAAGATTTATCAATAACAAGATTTCCTTTGTTATCTTCTAATTCACGTAATTTATTTAAATCAATCTTGGCTTTTGCTATTCGGATAAATAAATCTGTTTGATTGTTTGCACCAAAATAGCGTTCAATCGCTAAGACATTTTCTTTTGTATTGTTTAAGTTGAATTGTTTTAATTTTCTTTCAAGAATATCTTTCCCGTCTTGAACTATTACTTTTCGTTGCTCATTTAGTGTCCCCCTGATTTTTTGTTTCGCACGTGCAGAGTACACATAATTTAACCATTCTTCTGTTGGCTTCTGTTTTTCAGAAGTAATAATCTCGATTTGATCACCATTGTGTAACTTATAACTTAATGGTACTAATTGTGTGTTTACTTTTGCTCCGATACATTTATTCCCAATACTTGTGTGGATGTCGTACGCAAAATCTAAGATGGTCGCCCCTGTTGGTAGTACGCGTAATTGTCCTTTTGGTGTAAACACATAGATTTCATCTGAAAACAAGTTCATTTTAAACTCATTTACAAAGTCCATTGCACTTAAATTGTGATTTTCCATCAAATCTCGAATTTCAGCAATCCATCGATCAAATTTAGAATCTTCTGTATCGTTTTCTTTGTATTTGTAATGTGCCGCAAGTCCTTTCTCAGCAATCTCATCCATACGTTTTGAACGAATTTGTACTTCGACCCACTTTCCTTGGTCGGACATTACAGTTGTATGTAAAGACTCATAACCATTTGCTCGGGGTGTAGAGATCCAATCACGTAATCTTTCCGGACTTGGTTGATAAAAATCAGTGACTATGGAGTAAATTCTCCAACAATCAGGTTTCTCTAATTCAACTGGGGTATCTGCAATTACTCGAATTGCAAACAAATCATACACTTCTTCGAAAGGAAGATTTTTTGTTTGCATTTTTCTCCAAATTGAAGAAATTGATTTGGTTCGCGCTTTTATTTCGTAAACATATCCTTCGAAATCTAAAGATTCTTTTATCGGCTTAACAAATGATTTGATAAATCGATCACGTGATTCTTTGGTTGATTTTAACTTACTCTCAACTAAATGGAAATTATCCGGATCTGTATGTAAGAACCCTAAATCTTCTAATTCGCTTTTTATAGAATGCAATCCAAGTCTGTGCGCTAATGGTGCATATAAAAATTTCGTTTCAGATGCAATTTTCAAACGTTTGTCAGCTCGCATACTACCTAGCGTACGCATATTATGAAGTCGGTCAGCTAACTTGATTAAAACAACACGGATATCATCCGAAATTGTTAAAATCATTTTACGGAAATTCTCCGCTTGAATGGATGAGTTTTCGTCAAAAATTTCTGGAATCTTTGTTAAACCATCTATAATTCTCCTACATTTATCACCGAATAATTCTTCAATATCTTCAAGAGTTATGTAAGTATCCTCAACCGTATCATGTAATAATGCACATGCGATACTTGTAGCACCTAATCCCATCTCTTCAGATACAATACGCGCAACAGCAATCGGATGATAAATGTATGGCTCACCGGATTTACGACGCATATCTTTGTGCGCTTCAACAGCGATATCAAAGGCTTTGCGAACCATTTTCAAATCTTCTTTTGAAAGATTTTTAGCCGTCTTTAATAAACCTTTAAACGCTTGTAAAATTTCTTTTCTTTCCTTCTCTAAATCGATTCCTTCTGGTAATGTTGACATTTATTCTAAATTAAATTTCAGTTTAAAATACATATTTTAATGTACTTAAGTCCATTTTTATTGACTTTCTTTTGCCCTCGAATAAAAAAAGTCTTCCAAATTGTATTAGAAGACTCTTATCGTGTTGTAACTTTTAAATTATTTCGCTGGTAATATTTTTGCTGCAACTTCTCCAAAACCGATACGTACACCATTGCTTTCACAATGTCCACGCATAATAACGGTGTCGTTATCTTGGATAAACTTACGCTCAGTACCATCGTTCATTTGTAATGGTTTTGTTCCTTTCCATGCAAGCTCTAACATAGAACCGTAAGAATTTGGTGTTGGACCAGAAATAGTTCCTGAACCCATTAAATCTCCACAACGCACATTACATCCGTTCACAGTATGATGTGCTAATTGTTGTGCCATATTCCAATACATATACTTAAAGTTAGATTCACAAATTAAGTTTTCTGTTCCATTTTCTGGCTGAATCAATACTTCTAAATTGATATCATAACTTTTTTCTCCTTCATATTTTAAATAAGAAAGCACTTCAGGGTGTTGTTCTGGTCCAGCAACTTTATATGCTTGTAAAGCGTCCATTGTTACTACCCAAGCAGATATACTTGATGCGAAGTTTTTAGATAAGAATGGCCCTAGTGGAACATACTCCCAAGTTTGGATATCACGTGCAGACCAATCGTTGAACAACACCATCCCAAAGATAAAGTCCTCAGCCTCGTTTGGAGTAATCGAATCTCCTAATGGTTTTCCTTCATACGTGATGAAAGCTGTTTCTAATTCAAAATCTAAATTACGACAAGGTGCATAAATAGGATCTTTTTCTGGATCTGGTTTGATTTGTCCTTTTGGCCTGTGAATGTTTTGTCCTGAAAGAATCACTGAACTCGCTCTTCCATGGTACCCAACAGGAATCCACAACCAGTTTGGCAGTAAAGCGTTTGCAGGGTCACGAAACATGGTACCAACATTTGTTGCGTGTTCGCGACTTGAGTAGAAGTCGGTATAATCACCTATTTTTACGGGCATTAACATAATCACACTTTTGTTTGGAATCAATACCTGCTCTGCATGATGTGTGTTTTTTTGTAATTCATCATTACTTGCATCCAACAAGTTTGAGATACGATTTCTCAATTCTCTCGTAGCTTGTTTCCCCTTCCCCATCAAGTGGTTTAATGCGTCTGTATCAAAGTCAGTTGCATCGAACGCTAAGTTATCTAAATAACCAAGCACATGTAATGTTTTTAAATCCAATACATGTTCGCCAATACGTACACCAATGCGCGCGCTTAATGACGAAGTTCTAAAAACCCCAAAAGGTAAATTTTGAATTGGGAAATCAGAACCTACTGGTACATTTACCCAAGATTTCAATGTCGGATTATTTGCTGCAATTGTTGAATTTGCCATATATTTTAAAGATTAATTTCTATGTTTTTTACTTATTACAAATATAGAAATATTATTTTTTTAGTTTAACTTTTTTAATTCGTAAGGAGTATAATAATTGTTCATAATTTTTCACTACTTAATTTATATTCTGACTATTTATTTAACTTATATTTGCTTAAATATTAATCAAAATGAAATTATTCTCAAAAATCACTACAAGAACCTTGGATATTTTTCCAGTTTCTATAGACTCCATCTTAGAAATCCCAGTCGTTTCAACGGCTATTTCTGCTGGATTTCCTTCTCCTGCGTTGGATTTTATTGATTTATCTATTGATATGAATAAACATTTAATTAAAAGGCCTTCTTCTACTTTTTATGGCCGTGTCAAGGGACAGTCTATGAAGGATGTCGGTATTACGGATGGAGACTTATTAGTCATTGATAAAAGCATCACACCTAAAAATGATCAAATTGCAGTTTGTTATGTCGATGGTGAATTTACGATCAAAAAGATTAAGTTAGAGCAAGATGTTTGTTGGTTAATTCCTGCGAATGATGCATATCAACCGATTCGAGTGACGAGTCAAAATGATTTTTTAATCTGGGGAATTGTTACACATGTAATCAAAGCGTTTTAATGTTTGCCTTAATTGATTGTAATAATTTTTACGCTTCGTGTGAACGTGTCTTCCGACCTGAACTCGTTGGGAAACCAATTGTTGTTTTGTCGAATAACGACGGAGCTGTTATCGCACGTAGCAATGAAGCGAAAGCGCTCGGTGTTCCTATGGGAGCGATTGCTTTTGAATATGAATCTTTTTTTTTGAAAAACAATATTTATGTTTTCTCTGCAAATTTTGCTTTGTACGGAGATATGAGTAGTAGGGTAATGAACCTACTCAAAGAATATAGTCCAGAAATAGAAATATATAGTATCGATGAAGCCTTCCTTAAACTTAGAGGATTTGACTATATAGACTTAGAAACTTATGGACTTGATATGCAACGTCGTATCACGAAATGGACCGGTATTCCAATTAGTGTAGGTATTGCAACAACTAAAGCATTATCAAAAGTAGCGAATCGTATCGCGAAAAAGTATCCTGAACGAACAGGTGGATCATATGTTATGGATACAAACGAAAAACGTTTGAAGGCTTTGAAGTGGCTACAAGTAGAAGATATCTGGGGAATAGGTAGGCAACATGCCACGAGATTAAAATCGTATGGCGTGAGATCTGCGTTGGATTTTATCCAATTAAATGATGCTTGGGTACGTCGTAATATGAGTATCGTAGAGGTGCGCTTGAAACACGACTTATCAGGTACATCCACCTTGGATTTAGAAAAAGTGAAGCCGCGTAAAAATATTGCTACAACACGTTCATTTGAACGAAATTTAGTCCATTTTAGTGATATTCAAGAACGAATAACCACTTTTTCAGTTGCTTGTGCAGAGAAACTTCGTAGACAAAACGATTGTTGCACGGCTTTATTAGTGTTTTTAAGGACAAATTCTCACAGACAAGAATTAGATCAATATAACAATAGTACAGTTGTAAAACTTCCATTTGCGACCAACTCAAGTATAGAACTTGTTAAATTTGCAACTGAGGGTCTTCGACGTATTTTTCGACAAGGATATCAATACAAAAAAGCAGGAGTAGTCATTATGGATTTTAAACCTGAAAATGAGATTCAGCTTAATCTGTTTGAGAACAGCAATCCAAAACATACACAATTAATGAAAACAATGGATGTGATCAATAGTTGTTATGGCCAGCAGAAAATTAGATTAGCAAGTCAGGATCAAAAACGTGTATGGAAAATGAAGCAAGAACGACTTTCCCCAAGGTATACAACGCGTTTACAAGATATTATCATAGTAAACGCACGGTAAACCTACATCTTTTGTGGAGCCTCAATCCCTAACATAAGTAAGGAATCAACGATTACTTTAGAAACATTCCTACTTATCACTAAACGCAAATCACGCACGCTTTTATTCTCTTCAATCAGCATAGGAACAGATTGGTAAAAATGATTAAACGCTTTTACCAATTCATAACAATAATTAGCGATTAATGCCGGAGAATAGGAAATACCAGCCTCTTTGACAACTGAAGGATATTGCGACAACACTTTAATCAATTCTTTTTCTTCCAATCTTAGCACTGCATTTGAATATGTTTGAATCTCCCCTGCCTTTGCTAACAATGAATTAATTCGAGCATGTGCATATTGGATAAATGGACCTGTATTTCCGGTCAATTCAATTGACTCTTCAGGATTAAATAACATGCGTTTTTTAGGGTCTACTTTTAATAAATAATATTTCAAGCCCCCCATACCAATCTGTTTAAAAAGCAATTCTTTTTGATCATTGGACATCCCTTCTAAATGTCCGCGTTCAGAAGTCATTTCCTTTGCACTTTGAACCACATCTGCCATTAAATCGTCTGCATCAACCACTGTTCCCTCTCTTGATTTCATTTTCCCAGATGGTAAGTCGACCATTCCATAGGACAAGTGAAAACATTTATCAGCCCACACATACCCTAATTTCTTAAGGACTAAAAACAACACTTTAAAATGATAATCTTGCTCATTACCTACTGTATAAACAACACCTTCCAAATCTGGATAATCTTTTTTACGATCTAAAGCTGTACCTAAATCTTGAGTCATATACACTGCAGTCCCATCTCCTCTTAATAACAACTTTTCGTCCATACCATCAGCAGTCAAATCTACCCATACAGAACCATCTTCTTTTTTATAAAAAACACCTTTTGTCAATCCTTCACTCACTAAGTCCTTTCCTAATAAATAGGTTTCAGACTCATAATATAAACGATCAAAATTCACACCCATCGATTCATAGGTCGACTTAAACCCATCATACACCCACCCATTCATAGTAGACCATAATAAGTAAGTTTGAGGGTCACGCGCCTCCCATTTCACGAGCATTTCTTTAGCATCTCTTAAAACAGAAGTTTCGTTTTTAGCTAAATCTTTAATTTTGGAATCTAAATCTGCTTGTGCTTTTTCATCCTTACCTTCTTTCGCTATAACAAACTTTTGGAATTGTTCAACTACTTGAGGAGAAAAACCTTCAAACGCATTAGTTTCCCATTTTTCAATAATCTCTTTTGCTTCTTTATTAAATTCTTGATCAAAAACAACGTAATATTTCCCTACTAATTTATCTCCTTTCAAACCTGTATTCTCAGGTGTTTCACGTTCTCCTTTCGTATTTATCGGTGAAAAGCGCTCCCAAGCCAACATACTTTTACAAATATGAATTCCTCGGTCGTTTATAATTTGGGTTTTAATCACTTTATGACCATTAGCTTTTAAAATTTCAGCAACTGAATAACCTAAAAAGTTATTACGTAAATGTCCTAAATGCAAAGGTTTATTTGTGTTTGGAGAAGAATATTCAACCAAGATAGTCCCCTTGGAATCTACAGTTTCACGACCAAACGAGGTGTTTTCATCTATGTTTGACAAGATTTTTTTCCAGTAATCAGCAGAAAGACTAATATTCAAAAAACCTTGTACCACATTAAAATCAACAATATCATCAATATTTTCTTTTAAGAACTGACCAATTTTGTTTGCAGCATCAACAGGAGAAGACTTTAACAATTTAGCAAAAGGAAAAACGACTAATGTTAAGTCACCTTCAAATTCCTTACGCGTCAATTGAAACTGTACTGACTTATCTTCGATTTTCACACCAAATAATTGATCCGATTGCTCAACTAAAAGATTCTTTATTTTGTTTTCCATAATTACTTTGTAATGGTCGCTACCAATTTCTCTACTATACCAAAAGCTACTTCAGCCATTTCGTTTTTCTTCTCGTCTAAACAAGGATTTATTTCAACAAATTCAACACAGCATACCTTATGACTTTCTAAGAGTCCTTTCATAATTATCTCTGCTTCATCGGGAAACAAACCATTATCTACAGGAGTACCAGTACCATGAGACGTTACTTGTGGATCCATAGAATCAACATCAAAAGAGATATAAATTAAATCACAAGCTTCAAACTTGCGCAAAATTTCAACAACAACTTGGTTTGCTGATTTCTGTCGAACTTCAGCTACTCCATAATTTTTTATTCCTAATCGCTCGATAATAGCATCCTCTTGCTCTTCTGTATCTCTTACAGATACAAACACTAAATCATCAGGTGAAATTTTAGGTGAAATCCCATGAATATTTTTCAATGAATCCCAAAGTTCTTTTTCTTCGATCGAAATATCATTTACCTTACACGGTAAATTATCTTCATTAAGCGCCGTTGATAATGGCATTCCATGCATATTTCCAGAGGGAGTGGTATAAGGAGAATGAATATCCCCGTGAGCATCAATCCAAACAACTCCTAAACGTTTATTAGGAAAGGCATTACGAATTGCAGCAATAGTACCTCCTGCGGATCCATGATCTCCAGAAAGTAAAAAAGGGAAATGATTACTCTTATAAATTGCTGAAATATGAGTGTCTAATTCTTTAAAAATGGTTAATAATCCATCACTATTCTTAGCAAAATTAAACGTAGACTCTTTATCCAACAAGGAATTACAATCTTTCATACAAACAACAGGAGACTGACCAAAAAGAGTACTTCTATTTTTTCTTGCAGCTGTAATTAAAGCGAAAGGACCTAATGATGCTCCGCGCGTACCTGCTGTAATTTCCGATGGATTTAGGAGAAATGTTATATCTTTATACATAAATTCAAAATACTAGATCCACAAAAATAATACATATCCACGAATACCTTGCACTTTATGAAACTCATCTTACTATTTTCAGCTCTCCTTTATTCTTCCATGGTATTTTCTCAAAACTTCAAACCATTCGAAGGAGAATTAACCTATAGTATTGAATTAATTCATCCAGAAACAAACAAAGCGAAATTTATTTCATTCACAACTATCTTCACAAATGACACATTAGTTCGAACAGAGAGTGAAAATATTGCCCTAGGCAAACAAACACTTATTAGACACTTACAACTTTCAAAACAATATGTTCTACTCGAATATCAAGGAAAAAAATATGCCATCCAACAAACCATAGGAAAAGACTCGATTCCTTCAAGTTATACCTTTACTACGTGCAGAGGAGGAAAAAAAATTGGTGGACTTAAAGCAAAAAAAATAATTGTAAACCATTCTAACTTCAAAACTCCATTAACCATGTATTACGTCAAAGATATTAACCCAGACTATCTAGGCATACTAAAAGGAATAGCAGGACTTCCTGTAAAATATTACATTCAAACAGAAAACGGGTTGCTTTGTTATACCTTAAGAGAATTCAAAGAAAAAAAAATTCCTAACTCTCTTTTTTCTGTCAGTAAAGACTATGAAAAAATCTCTTTCCTAGACTTTATTGAACGCGTCAGTAAATAACACTAATAAAACTAACATTTCGCTGTTTATACTTCGTTTACAAACTCGATTTTCCCCCATATACTGATTGTATCTTCGTAGGATAGATTTTACGCAGATATGTCATTAGAAAACCAATATATACAACGAGGTCAAGAAGAAGCAATTCCTGAAGCTCCAAAAAAATCAAAAAGATCAAGTTCGAAAGTTGAAAAAGAAGAAGCATCGGATAAAGGTTCTATCATTGAAAAATTCTCCCAACGTTGGGACAAAAAACGTGCATCAACGATTACAGGAGCTTTACTGATTTGCATTTCATTTTATTGTTTGCTCGCTTGTGTCTCTTATCTTTTCACTTGGCAAATTGATCAAAACAGAATTATCGGAAAAGGTTTTTTTGAATTTATTTTCGAATCAAATGTGCAACAAGTAGCGAATTGGAATGGCAAATTAGGCGCTTGGATTTCTCACACATTAATCTTTAATGCCTTCGGAATAGCTGCTTTAGTCATTCCTTTTTTAATTTTTCTGTATGGATTAAAATTATTAGCAAACATTCAGTTTTTGCCCATTCAAAAAACTACGGGAAAGTCGCTCGTTTGGATGATTTGGTCTTCTATTTTCCTAGGGTATTTTGCAAACTACGTGAATTTTGTGGGTGGATCGTTTGGATACTACATCAATCATTGGTTGCGTTTTACCATTGGGGAAATTGGAACATTTGTATTCATATTAGCCTTGCTCTATATTGTTTTAGTTGTTCTTCACAATCCTAATTTCCAAGAAATGTTTGCGAATTTAATCACTCATTTCACGAAAGATGAGGAAGAAGATGAAATAGGACATGAGGAAGAGGATTTGGAAAATAAACTTCGCATTAAACATACAGTTACACCAGATGATTTACATATTATCAATCCTATCAAAGAGGAAGATATTCAAAATGAATTCATCAGTAAGCCCGTTACTTTTGACGAAGATGATGATTTCGACACTGTCATTGCTCCGATTGTAAAAAAAGATATTCCGTCGAATATTATTCAAGAAATTGAAGATGATTTTGAATCCTTCACCCAACCAATTGCTCCGATTTCATCGATACATAATGACGACTTCATTATCGAAATCCCAGAAAACAGTTTTACTCCAGCAGCAACTGAACATCCTTCTACCTTAGAGATTGCAGATGATTTTCAAGTAGAAATACCCGAAAACGAAGACGTTCTATCAGAAAAAGAAACTGACGATTTACGCAAAGAATATGGGGATTACGATCCGACGTTGGATTTGGCAGGATATATGTTACCTTCCATTGATTTACTAAGAGATTGGGGGAATACGGAAGTAAGCATCAACAAACAAGAATTAGAAGACAACAAAAACAGAATTGTTGAAACGCTTTCTCATTACAAAATTGACATTGCAAAAATAAAAGCAACTGTTGGTCCTACGGTAACTTTATACGAAATTATTCCAGCTCCTGGTGTACGTATTTCCAAAATCAAAAATTTGGAAGACGACATTGCTTTGAGTTTATCTGCATTAGGAATTCGTATTATTGCGCCTATCCCTGGAAAAGGAACAATTGGTATCGAAGTACCAAATAGCAATCCTCAAATGGTTTCTATGCGTTCTTTAATCGCTTCAGAGAAATTTCAAAACTCAGATTTTGAACTTCCAGTTGTATTAGGTAAAACAATTACAAATGAAACATACACATTTGATTTAACAAAAATGCCTCACTTATTAGTTGCTGGTTCAACTGGTCAAGGTAAGTCCGTTGGGTTAAATGCAATCTTAATATCAATATTATACAAAAAACACCCTGCACAAGTTAAATTTGTACTGGTCGATCCGAAAAAAGTAGAGTTAACTTTATACAATAAAATTGAACGACATTTTCTTGCTAAACTACCAGGAGAAGAAGATGCTATAATTACTGATACTTCAAAAGTAGTCGCAACGTTGAATTCACTATGTATCGAAATGGATGAACGTTACGAGTTATTAAAAGATGCTGGTGTAAGAACAATTAAGGAATACAATACTAAATTTATTTCACGTCGTTTAAACCCTGAAAAAGGTCATCGTTATTTACCTTACATTGTTGTATTGATTGACGAATTTGCTGATTTAATTATGACTGCAGGTAAAGAAGTGGAACATCCAATCGCGCGTATAGCTCAGTTAGCCCGTGCCATAGGTATTCATTTAATTGTAGCTACTCAACGTCCGTCCGTAAATGTTATCACGGGTATGATCAAAGCAAACTTCCCTGCTCGTATCGCATTCCGTGTACTTTCAAAAATAGATTCTCGCACCATTTTAGATTCATCGGGTGCAGATCAATTAATTGGCCGAGGAGATATGTTAATCTCTACAGGTCAAGATATGATACGTTTACAATGTGGGTTTGTGGATACTCCTGAGGTGGAAGAAATTTGTGCATTTATAGGAAATCAACGTGCCTACCCTGATGCCTTATTACTTCCTGAATATGTTGGTGAAGGAGCAGAATCAAAAGAATTTGATTTGGGTGATATTGACCCTATGTTTGGTGATGCAGCCCGAATTGTAGTGATGCACCAACAAGGATCTGCGAGTTTACTCCAACGAAAGCTTAAATTAGGATACAATAGAGCTGGTCGAATTGTAGATCAATTAGAAGCTTTTAATATCATTGGACCATTCCAAGGCAGTAAAGCTAGAGAAGTATTATACACTGATACCGAATCACTTGAAGAGTATCTTAAAGTGAAAGGTTTATCTTAATAAAGCAATAATTATTCTGTAAATTAATTGGATGTATTTGAAGATCTAATTATATATAATTTCCATAAATAGGCGCAATAATCATTTATTACGCCTATTTATGGAAGTTATATTAACGATTTAAATTAATTATTTGATATCCAATTTTTTCATTCCCAAACTTCATGAAATACATACCTTTTGGTAATTCTGGAAATTGAATACTATGGATGTTTTGTCCTTTTTGAGCTAAAACTAAATCATTAAACAATATTTGACCAACCGTATTGAATAATTGTATGTTCATTTCATCATTTTCGTTGGAATTAAAATGTATCGTCAATTTATCATCTACTATTGGATTTGGATAAACAGACAATTCACTAACCATTTCTTCATCAAAATTGACGGATTCAATCTCAGAATATGTGAATTGGCCATCAAAATCGGTTTGTTTCAAACGATAATAAGAAATTCCTATCAAAGGATAGCTATCATATCCAAAATAATACAAATTTGTTTTACTATTCCCTGCACCTACTTTCGTAAATACTTTTTCAAAGTTTTTTCCATCGAATGATCTTTCTACAGTAAAGAAATCGTTATTATCTTCAGTACCTGTTTCCCAATCTAAACGAACTTTCTTACCATCTTGTTTTGCTTTAAACTCAATTAATTTGATTGGTAAAGCAGACGGATCTTCCACTGAAAAAGGCGAAAAAGAGGTTATTAATGTTCGAGAAACTGAATAAATAGACCCTGATAGATTGGTTGCAGAAGATTCCCCTGGGCTAGCATCCCAAGACGTACCATTATAATGTCCAATATGACAATTTGTTCGTGTAAAACTCGTTAATTCTCTTGCTGTGTTCCATTGTAACGTCATAGTCACTGAATATCCTGCACCGCTTGAAGAAACGTACCAACTTCTATCAACAGCATGTGTTGTAGCAGCAGTACCTGAAGTACCACTAGCCAAACGTCCTGACCCCAAATAAACACTTATATCTCTCGTTGTACCGGTATTGTCTATTGTACAAGGAGTATAATCTGTTGAAGCTGCAGAATAACCAATTGGGAAAATTTGTTTTCCAACAGCAGCTCCTGAACCTAAACTAGATTGAGTAACCTTTCCAGTAGAATTGGTAACTACAAAGGAAGTAGTACCATATCCAGAAAACACTCCTGATGCCCCTATGGTTAAATCATACGTACCAAGTGTTAAATACGACCCTAAAGTCATTGTATTTGTAACCGTTGTTGCAATTCCTAAAGAAGTTGTACCACTAACTGTAAGATTATAAAAACTTGTACTCGTAGATCCACCAATCGTTTTACTACTCCCTGTTAAAGTTACAGTATTATTTCCATGTGTAAAAGTCCCTCCATTGTTCGTCCAATTACCTGATGTCGTGATAGCATATCCTCCAGCATTAAACGTACCTGCAGTTAACACGACATCATTGGTTAAGGATGTTTGTGCTGCACCTAATACGATACTACCTGTAGAAACAGTTGTTGTACCTGTGTATGTATTTGTCGCGCTAATAGTTAAAGTACCTGCACCATCTTTAGTGAGATTCCCTGAACCTGAACCTATCACTCCACTTGAAGTGACATTTCCTGCTCCACCAAAAGTTAAGTTAATTGATCCATTACTTATTCCTCCACTAAGAGTTAGTGTTCCTGCATCAGAATTAATTCGAGCCGCATTTGTAGCTAAAGTAATTGCTCCCGCCCACGAATTATTACCACTTACATTACGTAAAGCCCCTGCAGATGAAACTCCGGTATTATTTAAAGAAAGTGCTTCAGCTCCAACGCTTATGCCTCCTTGTAATTCAACTCCTGCTCCTGAAGCGACTGTTACTCCTCCAGTAGTTGTTCCAAAACCAGTAGCATGTTGAATATTCACAATTCCAGCAGAAATCGTAGTTGCTCCTGTATATGTATTTGCACCGGTTAATGTCCATGTACCCGCATCTTGCTTGGTAAGTGTTCCTGCTCCAACTCCAATAATACTAGCTATACTGCCTCCTTGAGCTCCACCGAGTGTCAAGCCATATCCGGAACCACTGATTGTACCCACATTTGTGAATGCAATTGTACCACTGCCCCCCAACATAGAACTCGCTGAACCTAAAGTTACCAAACCACTATATGTACAACTACCTCCGGAATTCATAATAGCACCACTACTCGAATAACCGGTACCGTTTATTGTTATGGTTTCTGAAGTAACTAATGAATAACCAGCTAAATCTAGTGCTCCAGTTGACGAAACTAGTGTACCACTCCCGATTGTACCTAAAGGTGTGTTAGCACCACTTCCAGCAGATCCTAATTTCAAAATCCCTGAAGTAATGGTAGTTAAACCAGTATAGGTATTGTTTCCAGATAATACCAATGTACCACTTCCTACTTTCGTTAAAGCACCTGTTGTTCCATTTCCACTGTTTCCTGTGAAGGTTAAGGTATTTGAAGTCACTTGTATCGTACTTGTTGTAGCAGCTGTAAGGGAAAAAGCTCTATCTGTAGAAGCCGTAGAACCTGTATATTTCAAAATCCCACCCCCAAGAACTAAATTTGAAAGTGAATTTGTTGCTTGACCTAAATTACCTGCAACACCTCCATCTCCAATTGTAGCAACAGTTAGTGTCCCTGCATTAATTGTCGTAATTCCTGTATAGGTATTTGTTCCAGATAAAGTTAACGTACCACTACCCTCTTTTGTAATCCCTCCCGTTCCACTTATTACACCTGTTGAAATTGTTGTTGCGTAAGATCCATCAAGAGTTAATGTAAAACCAGCAGTAGTAACATCTCCTGTTAATGTCAACCCTCCACTCCCAGAAGAAACAATGGTTGAAGCGGCTTGTAAGGTAATTGGAATAGAACAACTTGCTGCTGTTGTTGATGAATTTAGTAATGCACCTGAAGAAGATAATCCTGTCCCATTAATTCGAATACTTCCCCATGTAGAAAGTGTTTGAGCATTTAAATCTAATGCACCTCCTGATTCCACTTTTACATACCCAGTTGCATTGCCAGTCCAACTAGACGTAACTTGATACTTATGACCTGATTGCACGATAAACGTATACCCAGAAGTTGTAAAATTAGCTGGTGAAACTCCTGTTGCATCCGTTTTTGAATTCCAATTCGTTAGTGTATTACTAACCGTATTTGCTGTTGCATCCGCAGAATAAAATGTGGTTACAGCTCCTTCGTAACATCCAATATGAACTGCAGTAGATACACTACCTCTGTTACCTGCTGTTCCATTAATGTCTTCTGTACAATCAGTCGTTAAATGTAAATCCACCCCTGGTGTCAAAGCAGATACATCGGTTATCGAACCATCTATACCAATGGTATATGCAGTTGTTGTTGCCGTACTAGTTGTAGTTCCATAATCATCCGCAGCGACTAGAAATTGTGCACTTGATTTATTTGTACCTACATAAGCAAAATTAGTTAACGAAGGTGCAATTAAATAATTGTAACTATGTGTAGAGGTTGGAGTTGTAGAAGAACCATAATAAACGTATTGAATACCACTACTTCCTGTTCGTGCATTTTGAAATAAATTATTATTATAAATTAAAGTTGTTGCTACGGATGAATTTTGATAAACCGTATACGACAAATTACTTCCGGCCGCTTGAGAACCTCCAATTTCCACTGTATTGTAATAGATATAGGTCGTTTTAGCAGCAGAGGAAGCATTCAACCATAAACCATACAAATCAATGGAATTAGTATAAGAAGTAGTTCCATCTGTATTTTTAATTGAGATAAAATTATTAATAAAACTATGATTGTATGCCACATCATAAATCCCATAAATATCTGGAGAATTGGTGTTTCGATTAAATAAATTACGGATTGTATTTTTCTTATTAGTAATCGATGTTGTAGTCGTACTTCCGCCATATACACCATACACATCACTCGAATATGCACCTGTATTAGAACTACCAATTTTCTCGATGGTATTCGAAGAAAGAGCGACAATCGGAGTTGCAGCATTTCCAACTACAATTCCTCCAACGACATAGGTAAGTGCTCCTGAACAAGCCATGCTTCGAACGATATTCGAAGTTAGTGTACAATTTGGTGTACTAGCACCTACAACTATCCCCCCATGATTGTTTGTAATATTAGAAGTCAATGCAGAACAAGCAGACAAAGAAGCTATTGCAATATTACCTAAGGTAGAAGTACCAATGGTATTAGAACTAACCGTAGAAGTACCAGAAGTATTATTTAAATAAATACCTTTAAAAAAACCATTATTTGCCGTACAGGTGTGTATATAATTAGAACTAATAGAAGTTGTTAAACCAGCATCTTGGTAGATCCCCACACAAATAGCTGAAGTATTTGATCCGCTAGAGGCTAAACTTAAATTACTAATAGAATTCGAAGAAATAGTTACACTCGTTGCGCCATTTGTATTGTAAATACCATACACTAAAGAAGCACCTGTACCATACGCACTACAATTTGCTATGTAATTCGTTTGAATAATTGGCTGACCGGTGGAAGCATTATTTATACCATAAAATGTACATACACCAGTACCGGTAGACGCACCTCCGAGTTGAATTGAATTGGCCGTATTATAACTACCGATCTTATTAGCAGAAACAGTACATGCGCCACTTCCTAAAGTTCGAATTCCATAAAAAGTATACCCTTTGGTAGAAACATTTGAAGTTTGAATGTCACCAATTAAGTTATTTTGAATATTAGTAGTTCCAGAGCTATTTACTGAAATTCCTTGAATTAAACCTCCGGAAGTTGAAGAAGTAATCGCGATATCATACGAAGTACTTGCAGTTGTATCACCAATTATATTTCCAGAAGAATTACCAATATTTACACTTCCTGCTCCAGTAACATAAATCCCTGTAAATATTCCTGGATTTGTTGAAGTACCATTTGTCGTTGAAAATGCAATGTTTCGTATTACATTTCCTTGTATTGAACTTGTTGTTGTAGTTCCTGTACTTAAGTAAATCGGGAATAAATTAAAGGCAGATGAACCCAATGTAAACGCACTTCCTCCACAATTTATTGCTTGTCCTCCGATATAATTGGACGAAATGGTATATCCACTTCCTCCTCCAGCGTCACTAATATGAATTGCATAAACAGAGGAGTTACTTGGTGTGTAAGACCCGGTTTGATAAAAATGATTATTGCTGATTGTCCAAGAATCATTATTTGAGCTTAAAAAAACTCCTCTTTCTTGGCAATTTACAAAATAATTATTTGAAATTGTAATGTTTGAAACTTGCTTCGTAGAACTTTTACCTGATGAATAAATTCCTGCTGTTATCGTTTTACCAGAGCCATTTGTTATTGTACAGTTTGAGATCGTATCATATTTATTTCCTGAATAAGCAGCTGTATTTGGTGAACCATCAAATTCAATTACTCCTACAGATGATGCTGATAAATCCCCTTGAATTGTAACATATTTTACCGAATTATAGTTTGCGTCATAATCAAACAAAATAGTTGGTTGATCATTTTTAGAATTATAAATTGTTAATTGAGAGGTTGATCCTGTGCCTCCAGGTCTACCATCAATTGTCACATAATCTGCTTTATTGAAATAAATTAATTCTTTATCTGATGCTTTAGTAATTGTAAGTCCAGTAGCTCCTGTTGCAGGCCTAATCGTTAAGGTATTTGAGGAACCTAAACAGTTAAATGGATCAATAGTAAGCGGAAAAGACTCACTTGTACTTGTATAGGTGGATTGTAATTCTAATATTAAAGAATTTGACATTCCAGAAGCAGAGATCAACGTTAACGCTGCTGTTAATGTGGAAAAATCTCCTGTAGGACCAATCGTTTTCGTACCTCCCAAATTACATTGCGGTGCTAAGGTATTACTTGCATCATGTGAACCTAATACGCAAACAACTCCAGCAACAATTACATTCATATTTGTAAGTGTTCGTCTAACTTCTGGACTGGTCTCCGAACCTGTATTCGAAGCATGCGTACCAATTATACCTACTGTACTCGATGTGTAAGTGGATAAACATAAATCGGATGCAGTTGCCCCAGAAGCTGACAAGTAAATACCGCAATCATATTCTAAAGTAATGGATGTACCCGCTGTAATGGTATTTGCAGTGACGGTAAAATATGTACCTGTTTGAACACGATAAATAGTATATGAACCATCTGTTACACTACACGAAACACCTTCATCGTATCCAAAAACAGGTGAAATAGTAATATATCCGCCTACCACGTTTGCGGTTGTAGAAATTTTAACAGTTCCTAATTGACCCGAAGATTTTGCGAATGGGAAAAGTCCGTAATAATTTCCTGAATTATTTGTAATCGTTGTACTGGGTATCCAACGTTTAAATGCACCGGTAGTATTTGTTTTGTCGTACAAACCACCTGCCGTATAGGTTAAAGTATTCGCTGTAGCGGAAGTGCCAAGCGTCAGTGTAAATCCATTCAAATTATGGTAACCAGTTGTCATGGTTAAAACTCCAGCGTTTGAAACCAATAAGTCTTGAGTCAATTCCACACCATTAACATTATTCAGTGTTAAATTAGCAACGGTTGAAAACGCATTTCCAGCATCTTGCGGTGATGTTCCATTATATTCCACACTTGCTCCTCCACTAAAAGACCTAGCTGTTGTTTGTATACATCCCGTAGAAGCGGTGGTACTAATCCCATCGATATGTCCTGTTTTCAAAATTGCACCAGACGAGATCGTAGTCGTACCACTACCGGTTACGTAATAGGGATTAGGAATATTTAACGTTCCTCCGTTTGAAACTGTTAGGGTATTAGCTATGGTCATATTACTTGCTAATAAAACCGTAGCTCCTGAATTAATTGTAAACGGAATATACGTTGTAGTCCATGTTCCGCTAGAATATGTAAATGTTTGGGTCGAAGAACCTGTAAAATATACATTTGCTCCACCCAAAGTAGCTGCATAACTATAATAGAAAGTCCCACTATTCATTGTGAAATTTCCAGCTAAATACAACTTACTATCGTAACTTCCTGAACCCCCTAGATCAAATGATCCTGTACTCAATGTAAAATTCCCAAGAACTTCCACAATGGTTCCATTTCCACCAATACCTGAACGTTGTATTAAAAAATCACCATCCGTTTGCACATAATTTCCTGTAACAGTCAATTTTGCGACATTTGAATTATTACACCATGCTAAGTTTCCAGAAGCTCCAGTTTTAGAGATTGTGAAATTACCTGCAATTGTTCTATTCGTTGAACTACTATAATTTAAATTATAAGCCGTATTACCTGTCTGAATGTTCCAAATGACATTTCCAAAATTAGAAGAAGATTGATCTAAACAATAGGCGAATGCCCCTGTTGTTGTTTCAAAACTTTGAAATTCAACAGTACTCGTTGTCCCGAATGTTTCTGCACCAGCAAAAAGTGTTGTTGAATTGTTTGTTGTTGTATGATTAAAAATATATTGCCCTCCATTATTGATGTTAAACTGCCCTCCGGATGCAGATGCAGTAATGGTAGTTTGAGAGGATGCTGTGACAACTCCACCGTTTGTAATTGTTAAAATTTTAATTGCATTTGCAGTTTGAATGGTTAAATTTCCATTTACCTGAACTGT
>CANCJF010000028.1 GCA_947378245.1 Bacteroidota bacterium | reverse complement strand
CTTGTTGATAGTTTTACGCGTATATCCATAACAAAAAACGGAGAGTGTATTGCTTTTCATCCAAAGTGAATCTAATACAATTTCTCCTTTCGAGTTGCTTAAGAGATAGGTGTCACTCCCTGGTATTGACACACGAACAAAAGCGATCGGAGCATTTGTGGTTGAATCGAGAATGACTGTTTTTGTTGTTTGGTTGTAGCCAAGTAACGAGATGAAAAGACAGAAAATTATAAAAAGAAATTTAGTCATAGACGAAAAAGGTTGATTGTTAAATGGTAAACGAAGATAATGGTAAAATAGTATATAAACGGAGTCACTACTATTACCGTTTAAAGAGGAAAATCAGTATCTCTAAAAGTTTGTGTATAATTCAAACAAGTTTTAATCACAAGTAAGAGCCAACATCTAAAATTGACGGGTGCTTTTTGCTATGTTATCAACGCTTACTTCTTTAAAACAAACTACCTATCTGCTATTTTACAGCCATTTAAATCTTTAATTTTCAGACAAAATTTTTTTATGCGTATATTTTTCGTTTTTCTATTCTTACTAACAAGTATATTTTCCTTTACACAAAATGCGTATCGTTTTAGAAACTATACGATTAGTGATGGTTTATCTCAATCTGCCATCAGTACCCTCATCCAAGACAATATAGGTTCGATTTGGATAGGAACACAAGATGGTTTGAATCGTTTTGATGGACAAACATTCGAAATATTTACCCCAGATAATTCTGAAGGGATTGAAAACGGTGACTTTTTAAGCGCAATTAAATCAAAAAATGGAATACTTTGGTTTGGAACATCGAATGGTTTAACACAATACGACCCAAATACAGAAAATTTTAAAACCTTTTTAGCTCCAAACCTGGAAGTACTTCAAGCAAAATCAATTGTTGAAGACGAACAAGGAAATATTTGGATTGGTAGTTACAATACTGGAGTCTTATTTTTCGACCTCAAAACAAAAAAAATAAAAAAGGTACAACAAGCTAAATTACCCACCGAGAAGATTTTATATATTTCACTACTATCCAAAGATGAATTATTAATAAGTACAGAAGATAAAGGTGTGTTCATCTACCATATTCCTCAACAAAGAATTTATGCCTTACAAGCAAAAGCAAAAACAGACAAACAATTCAAAGCATTTTGTATTAAACCCTATAATAACTTTGATTGGATAATCTGTTCGAACCAAGGACTCTATTTCTTGAACAAATTCACAAAAAAAATTAGACCATGTCTGCGTAAATTAGATGACACTTTTGGTTGGATGGAAATTCATGACATCTTAATCTTGAATGAACATAAATTCATTGTCACTTCAAAATCAGATGGATTGTTTACGATTGAACATAACAAACGAAACAACCAAGTGAATATCTATCAATCTACCCAAGATATTTTCCAAAAACATGCCCTGTTATACAACGCAACGAATGTATTGTTACGTGATAAAAATGGAACTTATTGGGTAGGAACAGAGCGTGGATTATGTAGTTTCGACCCGTTAAACCAAGGATTTCTCGGGAATGGACCTAGCCAAGATTTATCACGAGGTATTCCTTCGGCAAGTGTTTGGAGTTTTACTGAAGACCCAACTTGTAGGTATTTCTATGTTGGATCTGACAACTCCGTTTCTAGGTATGATAACAATACAGGGAAATTCACCCAGTATTTTAAACAAATAAAAATTGATCGAAAAATCAACAACTCCATTGTATTAAGTATGTATGCCTTTAATGCGAATAACATTCTTGTTGGAGCAGGTGATGGGTTACATTTATTAAAAATAAACAGTGAAGCGTCCTATGTTTTTACAAAAATTCCATTCAAAGGCGTGCCAAATCCTTCAAATTTTGAACGTATATACGAAATTGAAAAATACAAAGAAGATCAATATTTCTTAGCGACAAAAGGAGGGGTTTTACTCTACGATCAACGTAAAGGAACATTCAAAATATTTGAACATGACGAAGAAAATCCTTCCAAAACCATTGGAGGTGGAGTATGTAAAGCCATTTTTAAAGATCTAAATGGAGAATTTTGGTTTACAGCTGGAACCGGTGGTTTGTTTAAATTATCCGAAAATAGTGAGGGAGAATTATCGATAAAACCATATAAATACAATCAACTTATTGCAAATATTTCAACGGAGTATATCGCTACTATTTACCAAGAAGATGAAAATACGCTTTGGCTCGGAACCATGGGAGCTGGTATTATTAAATGGAATTTAAAATCTAAAAAAGGGATATTATACAGCAAAAAAAATGGGCTACCTAATAACGTTATCTACTCTATTTTAAATGAAAATAATAGCAATAACATTTGGTTAAGCACCAATAAAGGGATTTGTAAATTCAATACTAAAACAGAAGAAGTACTCAATTTTACCGAACAAGATGGTTTGATGTCGAATGAGTTTAATCAAGGAGCTCATTTCAAATCCAAAACAGGGAAATTGTATTTTGGTGGTATTTATGGATACAACTACTTCGATCCACACAATCTTACTACCAAAGAAAAAATGGTAGAGGTATACTTTACCAAAATCAAATTAGAGGATCATTGGTTAAAACCACAAGAAAGCAAAGGATTACTGTCTAAGGCTATCCCTTACGTGAAGCATATTAATTTGTCATACAAGAAAAGAAGTGTCACGCTTAAATTCATGGCTACTGAGTTAAGTAACCCCAATTTAATCTCCTATAAATACATACTCGAAGGATCGGAAGAAGAAGAGGTACTCCTTGGAAATACCAATCAGATACACTTAAATTCAATCCAACCAGGTGAATATGTACTTAAAGTCTATGCTAAATTTGCGAATGGTCCATGGAGTGAACGTCCTGCTACATTAAGTATTACAGTTGAAACTCCTTATTGGAAAACGATTTGGTTCTGGATAGGAATTGCGATGGTCATTGCTTTACTGACTATCTTCTATTTCCGTAAGAAAATCGAGTACGAGCGTAGACAGCAAGTGAAGTTGGAAATGAAAATTGCCGAACGTACACGTGAAATTCGTGAACAAAATGTGAAGATTGAGAAACAAAAAGAAATGATCGAGGAAAAGAAAAACAACCTCGAAGAACAAAAGAAATTATTGGAAATTGAGAAAGAGAAAACAGAAAAAGTATTAAAAAACATTCTTCCTGTTTCAACCTATGAAGAAATCAAAGCTACTGGTAGAGCAAGCGCCCGTGCATATAGCCGTGTATCTGTATTGTTTACCGATTTTGTAGGATTTACAAAGATTGCAGAAACCATGACGCCTTCTCAATTGGTAAGTGAACTCGACATCTACTTCCGTAAATTTGATGAAATCATTGTACGAAATAACCTAGAAAAAATCAAAACAATCGGTGATGCCTATATGTGTGCTGGAGGTGTGCCTGTGCGAAATAAAACAAATCCTATTGATGCATGTCTAGCTGCTTTGCAAATTCAAGATACGATGCAACAAATGCGTGAAAAGGCAATTGCTGAAGGAGGACAAGTTTGGAATTTACGTTTAGGAATCAATACAGGAGAAGTTACAGCAGGAGTCATAGGTACGGAAAAATTAGCGTATGATATCTGGGGTTCAACAGTGAACCAAGCACAACGAATGGAAATGTTAGGTGAACCAGGGAAAGTAAATGTTTCGGGTCAAACGTTTAAATATATTGAACCATATTTCATTTGTACCTTCCGTGGTAAAGCGAAAACGAAGAGTCAGGGATTAATTGATATGTATACTGTTGAGGGTATTAAACCAGAGCTTTCGATTGATGGCAAAGGATTGTATCCCAATGAACGATTCCATCAGATATTAAACCTGCATCAATATAGTAGTATTAACTATTACAAGGCAGAACATCATATCATGAAGGTCTTAGAGGAACAGCTGTCTCCAAAACTACATTATCATAGTATTACCCATACTGCTGATGTTGTAAAATCCATTGAACGAATTGCTTTGTTAGAAGGTGTTACTGATGAAGGTTTATTCTTGCTGAAATCTGCAGCATCCTATCACGACGCAGGATTTATAGAAGCATACGATAATAATGAACCTATTGGAGCACGATTAGCAGAGGAAATTCTACCGAATTATGGGTATTCACAAGAACACATTAACATCATTAAAGAGCTGATTTACGTGACTGCCATACCACACAAGCCAAAGAATCATCTAGAGGAAATCATTTGTGATGCCGATTTGGATTATTTAGGTCGTGAAGATTTTCATGAAATTGCAGATAAATTACGTGTAGAGTTGCGCGAGTACGATAAAATCAAAAGTGACCGTAAATGGGATGAAATTCAGGTGGCATTTTTGACGAATCATCGTTATTTCACACAAACTGCCATTAATACGCGAAACGAACAAAAAGCAAAACATTTAAGCGAGATTAAAGAGCGTTTAGAAAAAGATAATTATCCAGATTAAACATATTTGTGCGAATTATTTTCAGTTGAAAGGCTTGTGGAAAACTTTTTTTTATATCTTTGTTGTTCAATAATTTTAAAACAAGCTATATGTACGCAATTGTAGAGATAGCAGGGCAGCAGTTTAAAGTGCAAAAAGATCAAAAGATTTTTGTTCACCGTTTAGCAGCTGAAGCAGGTTCAAATGTTGAGTTTGACAAAGTGCTTTTAGTAGACAACGGAGGGAAAATTTCTTTAGGCGCCCCAGCTATAAATGGAGCTAAAGTTACCGCAACGGTAAACGAGCACGTTAAAGGAGATAAAGTAATTATCTTCCGTAAGAAAAGAAGAAAAGGGTATAAGAAGAAAAACGGTCACCGTCAATCTTTTACTTCTATCACTATTTCAGATATTAAAGCGTAAAATAATCTTATTCTGAGTAAAATTAGAATACAAAACAAAAAATTATGGCACATAAGAAAGGAGCCGGAAGTTCAAACAACGGTCGTGAATCAGCAAGTAAACGTTTAGGCGTTAAAATCTTTGGTGGTCAAGCAGCTATCGCTGGAAACATCATTATCCGTCAAAGAGGAACACAACACCACCCAGGTAAAAATGTTGGGATCGGAAAAGATCACACTATTTATGCTTTAACGGATGGATTAGTTGAATTCCGTAAGAAAAAAGATAATCGTTCTTTTGTTTCAATTGTACCTTTCGAGACTACAGAAGCATAAGTAAAGAATTATAAAATTTAATAAAGGCGAGCAGTAATGTTCGCCTTTTTTATGTTAAATATTTAATAATTAGAAGAATCAAATAATGAAAAGTCTTAAGTCACACTACATTTACATCCTATTTTGTATCCTATTTGAAATAGTAATTTCTGTACTTTTTAATCTAGGTTACTTGAAAGAATTTACATTTATAACACTTACATCTTCTTTTGTTTTATTTATGACATCTCAAATCATTGTTTTAAAACGTAAAAAGTAAAAGAAGATCTAACTTTTCATAAAGTTGTTTGATGGCATAGAACAACTTTGTTTGATAGTATCAAACACTTTTATTCAAAAATTTATACTTCATCACTAAAAAGTTAATTTTTAATACCATTTCCCCCTCATTTTGTATTAAATTCGCGTACAATATAAATAACAATTCAATGCTTGAAATACAACGCTTAAGAACCGAGAAAGATGCTGTCTTACAAGGTTTACAAAAAAGAAACATCGATGCTACAGCAACTGTAGATGCTATCTTAGCTAAAGACACTGAGTGGAGAGCAAAAAAGACAGAATTAGAAATTATTTCTGCGGAGTTAAATCGTATTGCAAAACAAATAGGTGAATTGTTTCAACAAGGGAAACAAGACGAAGCAAACGAAGCCAAAGCGAAAACCGTTACCTTAAAAGAACAAGAATCCGTATTAAAAGCTGCTGTTCAATCAGTGGATGAAGAGATTACACAATTAATGTACCAACTTCCAAACGTTCCAAACGAGTTGGTTCCTGCTGGAAAAAGTGAACTAGATAACGTTACTGTGGAAGAAGTAGGAAGCAAAACTACTTTCTCTGGAGAAGCATTACCTCACTGGGAAATCACAAAAAAATACGACCTAATCGACTTCGAAACTGGTGTAAAAGTAACAGGTGCTGGATTTCCAATTTACAAAGGAAAAGGTGCTAAATTACAACGTGCATTGATTTCATTTTTCTTAGACGAAGCAGATAAAGCTGGTTACGAGGAATTCATTCCACCATTGGTTGTGAATGAAGCAAGTGGATACGGAACAGGACAATTACCAGATAAAGAAGGTCAAATGTACTATATTGGAGAAGATGATTTATACCTCATCCCAACTGCAGAGGTTCCGTTGACAAATATTTACCGCGATGTAATTCTTCCGAATGAGAACTTTTCCATCAAATTAACTGGATATACTCCTTGTTTCCGTCGTGAAGCTGGTTCTTACGGAAAAGATGTACGTGGATTAAATCGTTTACACCAATTCGATAAAGTAGAAATCGTTCGCATCGAACACCCTTCCAATGCAGCTAAAGCATTAGATGAAATGGTAGAACACGTAAGAGGTTTATTGGCTAAATTAGGGTTACATTACCGTATTTTACGTTTGTGTGGAGGAGATACAGGTTTCGCATCTGCAATGACGTACGATTTTGAAGTGTATTCTGCAGCTCAGGAAAAATGGTTGGAGGTTAGTTCAGTGTCTCGTTTTGATACGTTCCAAGCAAACCGTTTGAAATTACGTTTCAAAACAGACGATAAGAAAACGCAATTATGTCATACCTTAAATGGTAGTGCCTTAGCTTTACCTCGTATCGTTGCAGCTTTACTAGAGAATAATCAAACAGAAGAAGGAATTATGATTCCTGAATGTTTACACAAATATTTGAATTTTACAGTTATTAATTAATTTTTTATCTTCCTCCCTTGAGGGAGGATTGAGGAGGGTGACCAATTTATCACCTCCCTTAATCCCTCCTCAAGGAGGGAAAACATCCTCTTAAATCATGTCAAAACTTACTACTCTTAACGAATTCATCATGAAAAAGCAAGCGGATTTTCCGGGTGCTTCAGGTGAATTATCTCGTTTATTAAATGATATTGCTGTTGCTTCTAAAATTGTAACACGTGATGTACGTCGTGCAGGATTAGTAGACAACATCTTAGGTGCGCAAGGAGAAGTGAATGTGCAAGGAGAACAACAACAAAAATTAGATGTTGTTGCCGACAACCAATTCATCAAAATGTTTGAAATGGGCGGTGAAGTTTGTGGAATTGGTTCGGAAGAAAACGACAACTACATGGCTTTTAAAAGTGAAACATCCAAAAATGGAAAATACGTTGTATTGTTTGATCCATTAGATGGTTCTTCTAACATTGACGTAAATGTATCTATCGGGACTATTTTCTCTATTTATCACCGTGTTTCCCCAGTTGGTACTGAAGCAACATTAGAAGATATGTTACAACCGGGCGACAAACAAGTTGCTGGCGGATATGTATTGTACGGTTCGTCAACGATGTTGGTTTATACAACAGGAAATGGAGTTAATGGGTTTACATTAGACCCAACAATTGGTGAATTCTGTTTATCTCACCCAAATATGAAAACTCCTGAAACTGGTCGTATCTACTCGATGAACGAAGGAAACATTGCTGTTTGTCACCCAGGATATAGAAAATATACGGAATACTGTCAAGAAGAAGATGCAACTACTGGACGTCCATATTCTGGTCGTTATATTGGTTCATTGGTAGCTGATTTTCATCGTAACTTAATTAAAGGTGGAATTTATTTCTATCCTACGACACCAGCTGCTCCGAAAGGAAGATTGCGTTTATTATATGAGTGTAATCCTTTAGCGTTCGTTATTGAACAAGCAGGAGGGTTAGCAACGGACGGCTCACAACGTATCATGAGTATTAAGCCAACTGAATTACATCAACGTGTAGGATTTATCGTAGGTTCAAAACAAATGGTAGAGAAATTACAAGAATGTTTGGAAACAGTAGCTGTATAGAATTATAGATTTTTATTTATACTAAAAAAGGGCTTTTAAGCCCTTTTTTAGTATCGTAAATTATGATTTACTTTAAGTTTGATAGTTGACCTTTTAAATTATTAATCACATTGATTTCTACCGCTTCAACATTGTTTAATTCTGAAAGATAAAGCGATGCCCAATCCACTACATTAATTAAATAAAGTGAACGTTGAATGATATCTTCCCCTTTAGCTTTAAGAATAAATATATTTTCAGTTTTTGATTTGATTACATCGATTGAAAATTGAAGTCTTGTTATATTTCTTTCATGCCAATCATCTGTCACTAAGAATAATGCTCCATATTTATTATTTCCTAAACCCCACCCAACAAGTTCGTTGTGATTCATTTCAGGAATGGTATGGTGACAACATAAAATTTTACCATTTTCATTAAATTGTTGTCTAGCTCTTATTGCAACAGCTTCGTAGTTTGAAGCTGAATAAATCATCACAAAAGTGTCTTTCAAAAAAGCGGCTAATTTATGTGCTTCTTCTTTAATTTCGATGGCGTTAGATTCTAATAATTCAGTGGTTTTTCTAAAGCTTTCTAAATTAGAAGCAGAAACAAAGTCAAGTTGAACTAAAATATTGATTAATTGTCCAAGCGAAAAAGCTAATGCTGTACGTGGAGGATTACCTCCAGGAACTAAAACAAAGTCTAAATCATTCTGTCTACAAAAAGCTTCTAATTTACCTCCAGAGCAAATTCCAATGATGTGTGCTCCGATTTTTAATGCTTTTTCAACGCAATAGATAGTTTCTTCCGTATCTCCAGAGTAAGAAGAACCAATAACAAGAGTATGCTCATTCACATAAGCTGGAAATGAATAATCTTGAACCAATTGAACAGGAACAGTTAATTCTTCTTGTAACCATTGAGCAACTAATTTCCCTCCTATTCCAGAACCACCCATTCCACAAATAAGAATATTTTGAATCGGATTTTTCGGTGCTTTAAATGTTTTTTTAGAAGCAATCTCTAGTGATTCTTTAATGTTACTAGGAAAAGCAGCAATTAGATCGTACATGTTGTCAAATTTAGTTAAACAAATATAATTAATCCAATGAATATTTTGTGAATTTATAGATTATTTTATTTGATATTTTATTTGTATTTAAAAATTGAAAAAACGGTTTGATGTTTATCGACTAAGTTGTTGATAGTTAAATTATTAAATTCTTTTTAAGCGTTGTAAAAGAGGTGTTTGATTGGAAGTTATCAGTTTTATAAAATTCCTAATCGGCACTTGAAAATAGGATTAAAAAACAGAGGTAGAAATGTCTAAATAATTCGCTTTTTTTATTGTAGTCACAACATTTTCCGTTATTTTTGCCACCTATAAAGTTGGGAAAAATGAAGAAGATTTTAGTTATCGGTGCTGGCGGACAAATTGGTACAGAGTTGGTACTTGAATTACGAAAAAGACATGGCGTAAATCAAGTGATAGCTGCTGATGTAAAAGACGAATGCATTGATGCACTAAAAGCAGGTCCTTATGTTAAAATGGACGTGTTAGACAGAGATGCTGTTCAATCATTTGTCAAGGAAGAGCGACCAGATGATGTTTATTTATTAGCAGCATTACTTTCTGCAACTGCCGAGAAACATCCTGATTTTGCATGGAAGCTTAATATGGAAGGGTTATTTACTATTCTAGATTTAGCAAAAGAAGGTTATATCAAGAAAATATTTTGGCCAAGTTCAATTGCTGTGTTTGGTCCTACTACACCACGTATAAATACACCACAATATACCATCATGGAGCCTACCACTGTGTATGGAATTTCTAAATTAGCTGGAGAAAGATGGTGCGAATATTACTTTAATAAATTTGGCGTAGATGTACGTTCAATTCGTTATCCTGGTTTAATTTCTTATACTAGTTTACCAGGAGGGGGTACAACAGATTATGCTGTTGATATTTTTTACCACGCTAAAAAATCGGGAGAATACACTTCTTTTTTAACCAAAGATAGCGCCTTACCAATGATGTACATGGAAGATGCAATACGAGCTACAATAGAATTAATGGACGCTCCAAAAGACCAGGTTAAAATTCGTTCGAGTTATAATTTGGCCGGAATTTCTTTTACACCAGAAGATTTAGCACTTTCAATTCAAAAAAATATTACTACATTTAAAATTAATTATCAACCAGACTTTCGTCAAGAAATTGCGGATAGTTGGCCAGATTCAATAGACGACACGGCCGCAAAGCAAGATTGGGGGTGGAAAGAAAAGTACGATTTGAAGACAATGGTTGAAACCATGCTTAAAAATGTTGACCCTTCAAAACTAAATTAATATATTTGCCAATTATACTAGTCAGAATTTAAAGTTAAATGATTCGTTCAAAAGAAAAAAAATCCTTTATAGTGACATTATGCATGGTGTGCATGGTGTTTTTTAGTGGATTAATTTTTGGACAAAAAATCAATAAAAAAGACGAAACCGGTAAAAAACAAGGTCATTGGATTTATTTAGGCAAAGACAGACCCGGCGCTGGATATCCTGAAAACGGAAAAGTTGAAGAGGGTGATTATGAGGACGATAGAAAAGAAGGTGTATGGATAAAATATCACTTCGACGGTAAGACCCCTAAATTAAAAGGTGAATATTCAAATAATCGTCCAAAAGGTAATTACACTAAGTTTCACGAAAATGGTTCTGTAAAGGAAGACGGTAAATTCGAAAGAGATATGTACTTAGATACGCTTAAGCGTTTTCATGAAAATGGTCAGTTAGAATATATTTCAAATTATAATGCTTCAGGAAAAGAAGATGGTAAAGTCACTTATTTCTATGCAAATGGTCAAGAGGAATTTGTGTATAATTCAACAAATGGTAAGCCTACAGGAAAAGCAACGAGATATTATCCAAATGGTGATATTAAAGAGGTTATAACTTTTAATGCAGATGGTGGTGTTGATGAAGGAGGAGTTGTAAAGAAGGAACCAGTAAGACCAATGATAAGTGTGGAGGATCCAGGTGCATCAAAAGTGACATCTAAGCCTGTAGTTGCTCCAATAATTCAAGATAATGGCGGAAAATTTAATCCTAATGGATATAACAAAGTTTATAATAAAAACCGCGATATATATCAGGATGGAATTTTTAAAGATGGTCGTTTGTTTGATGGTAAACTTTATGTTTATGATTCAGATGGTATCTTATTAAGGGTGCAAATTTACAGAGAAGGTAAATACCATTCAGACGGAGTACTTAATTGATAATCAGAGCTATTTATTAACGTTAAGAACTGATTTAAAGTTAATTAGTTTCTTCTTTTATGTACTTTAAGTACATGTCATAAATCATACCGTCAGATAATCCGATTTTTGGAACAACAAATTCTTTGACGTTCAATTCTTTAAATATATATATATATATATCACATGCAGGTATGATTACATCTGCTCGATCAGGTTTTAATTGATATTGATCGACTCTTTGATTTACAGTTAATTTATTTAAATTATTACGTAAAGAAATCATTTTAGCGACAGACAATGGATCAGCTTGTTTAGCTCCTACCATTTTATGTACTTTATTGACATTCCCACCAGTAGCAAAATAAGTATGTTCAATGCTTTCATCAACATTTATATGCAACCACTCTTTAATTTCTGACCAAATTTCAGGATTTGCTTTACCTTTTAAAATACGAACTGTTCCAACTTGAAATGATTTTGCAGCTACTTTATGTCCATTCTCAAAAACGCTAATTTCAGTACTTCCTCCTCCAACATCAATCACTAAAAATGGAATGTTTTTATCAAAATCTAATAAGAAGAAAGTTCCAAATATTAATCTTGCTTCTTCATCACCACTGATAACGTCTATTTGAATTTTCGTTTGTTTATATATTTCTTTCGCTACTTTTTCACCATTAGAAGCTTCTCTCATGGCAGATGTTGCACATGCTCGAAGATCTTTCACTTCAAATATTTCAGCAATTAATTTAAAGGCTTTAATTGTTTTGATGAATTCTTCTTCTTTTTTAGGAGAAATGATACCGTTTTCAAAAACATCTCCACCTAATCTGAGAGGGACACGAGTATAAGACAATTTTTTTATATATGTATGATCTCCCTCTTTACAGACTTCTCCGATAAGCAGTCTTGCGGCATTCGTTCCGATATCAATTGCACCAAACTTCATTATTTATATCTCTAGTTGAAACTTTAGTAGCGAAGATAAATATTTTGAATGACTATCTTTGAAAAAAATGTAAAAATGGAGTTAGAAACTCTTGGATTAGTTGGTTTATTTTTAGGTACTTTTTTGGCTGCGACAATATTACCATTTAGTTCAGAGGCGCTATTGTTATTTTTTCTTTCTAAAGGGATTCAGCCGTCAGTTTGTTTGGGCGTTGCAATTATTGGAAATTCATTGGGAGGAGTTACTAATTATGCGTTGGGAAGACTTGGGAATCCGCTGTGGTTAACCTACCTCGGAGTTAAAATAGAGACAATAATAAAACGAGAAAATTGGGTTGTTAAGTATGGTTCATGGTTGGCTTTTTTTTCATGGATACCCTTGATAGGAGATCCGTTATTGGTTGCATTAGGTTATTTCAGAAGTCGACTAATACCAACTTTTTCATGGATGGTCATAGGTAAAAGTTTAAGGTATTTATTGATTTATCTCATTTATTATTATTGGTGAAATTTCAATTATGTATTAATACTGCCTGTTTTCTTTTTTCAGGAATAAACTTTTGAAAATTAGTACTTTTATATTTTTAAAATAAAATAGTTTTATGAATTCGATTGATATTCTTTTACTGATACCGCTCATCTATGGCGCATGGAAAGGTTTTAAACATGGTTTAATCATAGAAGTTTTTTCGATGTTAGCGTTGTTTGTTGGTATATATATTGGCATTCATTTTTCTGACTTTACGGCAGGTTTACTTCGAGAACATTTGGGACTGACTTCAAAATACCTTCCTATCATCGCATTTACACTTACATTCTTAGGAGTAGGAGCGATGGTATTCTTTTTAGGGAAGACAATAGAGAAATTGGTTAAAATAACAGCGTTGACACCCTTGAATAAGTTTGCAGGTGTTTTTTTCTCTTTGCTGAAATATGCGTACATGTTGAGTACTTTGTTAGTGATTTTAGAATCATATGATGAGAAATTGTCATTTTTTCCTGAGAAAGTGAAACAAGATTCCTTATTGTATAAGCCTATATTAATGGTTTCTACTAGTACCATCCCACAATTGAAAGAAAGTTCGATTTTTCTCAAAAATATGATGAAATCTGACACATCATCATATACCATTGAAGATGTACAACGAGCTCGTTTTTTAGCGGATAGTTTGGGGATACAAACAGCTGACTCTATTGTCTTAAGAAATTTATTTTTTGAGTATGAAAAATAGCATTTTAGGTTTATTGTTAAGCCTTTTTTGTAGTTTGATCTCTGCTCAACAGCAAGTTTTTCAAAATCGCAAATTAGATTTTTCAGATATAGAGCTAGACGTTGATAAATTTGGTCCTTACATTGGGTTACAGCAAGGGAAATTCTCTAGTTTAGAGTTTGGAGTTGAATTTCAACATAAAAATATCAAACTCATAAAACCAACTACACATTCCCTGCATGCGGGAGTCAATTATAATTTCTCACACAATTTATTGGGTTATGACCTTGGATATTGGTATACTGCTGGTCGATTGAATTTAACTTATGGAGTGAATGTAATTTTTAGAACAGATTACACCGTAAATTCGCTTGGATTTGCACCAGTGGTTGGTTATAAAATAGGACAATTACACATGCAAACAGGGTATAACTTTTTAACTAGTAAAACTGCTTTTCCTTGTAACACATTTTTTATGACACTTCGATTTGTCATTATAAAACACCGTAATTTTACGTGGAGTAAATAAATTAATTATTTAAACCAACCTGCATACATCACATAATTATCTGCAATGCGTTGCACCTCTCCTTTGAAAAGTTCTGGAGAAAGTGTTTTCACTTTTTTAGCAGGAACTCCTGCATATACACTCCATGCCTCAACACGTGTACCTTCTAACAAAACAGCACCAGCCGCAATGATGCAATTCGATTCGATGTAACAATTATCCATCACAATGGCACCCATACCAATCAATACATTGTCTTCAACGGTACAACCATGTACCAAGGCATTATGTCCTACGGAAACATTGTTCCCTAAATCGGTTTTCGTTTTTTCATAGGTAGCATGAATCACAGCACCGTCTTGGATATTTACCTTATTCCCAAATTTGATGGAATTAACATCTCCACGAACTACTGCAGAATACCAAACAGAACATTGATCCCCCATGGTAACATCTCCAATAATTGTTGCATTTTCTGCAAACCAACAGTCTTCTCCGTGTTTCGGTGAAAAGCCTCTACATTCTTTTATTAAAGCCATAAGTTGAGTTTTGAGTTATGTGTTAAGAGTTCGCAAATATACGATAGAAAGATTAATAGGGAATCGAATTTAGGTCCTTACAAACTAAAATAACTCATACCTAAGATGAGTAAAGACATTTCTAAAAGGATACCATAGACTTTTGGTGAAATATCCTTTTGTATAAAAAGGGCTACCATCGGGACAAAAATCGCAATGTATGTTAAATCTTGGTGTGCAGGACTAACGTTTAACGTTTTAAAAACAACAAGAAATAATAGAAGTGAAGCACTAACAACAATTTTCGATGTCTTGATTCCAACTACTTGTGGCAAGGTTTTACGTTCATGGTGATCTATGCCAACATCACGAATATCAAATGCCAAAGCAATCGCGAAAATGTACACAAAATGCCAAAGTAAAAAAGGAGAAAAAATTGTGTTTTCTTTTGAATTTAACCAAGGAAAAACACAACAAACAAAGGTCCATATGAAAACTACGATAAACGTTTTAACAAAAGGAATGTCACGAATTGAGTATTCCCATTTTTTTAGTTTATAGGAATAAGAAATACCAATTATACCAGAAATGAGAAGCAACAGAAAAGCTACAAAGGAACCTGCTATTTTAACTGCGAGTAAAATTGTTACGATCATAAAAAGTACAAACACGATTTTGACAAATATTGGTCGATTTTTCCCCACCAATAAATAACGATTGTAGACAAGAAATATACCTAAAAAAGTTAGGATTCCATTGACTTCGACATTACTATATTGAAAGAATGAAGAAATCCCGATACTTAATGAAGCACCTGCAAATGCAACCAACCAATGTTTTGGAAAATTATCCATGAAGGAGTGAGTCAAAAACACGCTGAATCGCAATGTGTTCGATACAATTACAGATCTGTTTTTTCTTACAAGTTGGACATCCTTCATCATTCACTAAAATGATAACATTGTTTCCTAAGGCACGCCATCTTCCAGGGTGAATAGGTTTACGAGGAGAGAATAGCCCAACGGTTCTTTTTCCAAGTATTCCTGAAATGTGAAGTGGTCCTGTGGAGCACGCAACTAAACCATCAGAAAGAGAAATGAGTTGTATTAATTGATTCAAGGTTAATTTACCAGTGGAATCAAATATCAAAGGGTGGTTAGGAATTTCATCACGAAACAAACCCCCTTCTTTTTCTGTTCCTGTAAAAATAACCTGTATCCCTTGTTCAACTAATAAATTTGCTAATGCAACATAATTGGATACACCCCATTCTACCGCACTCCCTTGTGATTTAGGATGAAGAAGAATAGTTTTTTTATCAGACGATAAAAAAGTGGATAGTTCGTTTGGTAACTCGATTTTAGGTGCACTAAAAGAAGTTAAATAGTTAGTAATTTCCTCTAATGTTGGTATTTCTTTTATACCTAAATTTCGAAGTAGTTCAAAATTCAGTTGCGACTCATGTAGTTCCGAATTTTTTCGCGTGAAACTTGGCCGAATATTACAGGTCAATAAATGAAATACACGGTGCGAAGTGCCAATACGATGAGGTATTTGCGCACGACGTAATAAGCTTGCTATTTCTTTGTTTGGAAAGACGTGAATGGCAGTATCAATGTTTTTTTCTTTGAAAAAACGAACACGTTCTTGAAGAGGTAGATTTTCTACTTCTTTCCAATCAATAATCTCATCAATTTCGGGAAGACAAGCAAGCACAGGTTTAGTGTAACTATTCCCTAAGAATATGATTTTACATGTTGGAAATTGGCGTTTTATCCAAACACAACAAGGTAAGGTAAGCACAACATCTCCGATACTGTCTGTACGACTGATTAAAATGGTTTTATTATGGATATCGAGGAGTTTCATTTATTTAAAGATACACCTTTTGTTTGATGTAACCTACGAAGTTTGCGATATTTTGTAAATGTTGCATAAGCAGATATTCTGCAAATTTGAAAACCAACCTTCCCATCTAAAAATCCTTTTTTTAGGAAATAATCTTTGATGAATTTTACAACTGGACTAAAGAAAAGTACGAGCAATGGAGCTTTCTTTCCTTTTTGATATTGCGCTCTTGCAAGAATATCGGTGAAATACGTTACTTGTTTATAGTGGTCTTCGAGGGTATAATAACTATAATGTAGAATATCCCCTCTCAAATGACTGGTCTGGTTGTGTTCGTTTTGCAATTCAAATTTATCGTGTGGATTATCTCCTCCCCAGCTGCCAATACGCGAATCCCATAAGCGCAATTTCGTATCGGGATACCAACCACAATGATGAACCCACGACCCACAGTAGTTGGTTAATCGGTTCATCGTATACCCATTAAATATCCAATTTTCTTTCACTGCTAAAATTGCTTTTTTCAGTGTGTCATCTAATGCTTCATCGGCATCTAAGGATAGTACATGTGGGTATTTCGCTTGGGTGATTGCCCAATTTTTTTGTTCGATATGTCCTTCAAAGGCATGTTGTACAAAACGAACATCGTACTCTTTGCAAATCTCTTCTGTTTTATCTTTGGAAAATGAATCTACAACAACGATGTCATCGACTATTCCTTGTAAAGAAGCCAAACATCTTCCAATGTTTTTTTCTTCGTTAAATGTAATAATGACGGCAGAAATCGGAGTCATAAGGAATTTATTTCACGCGTAGAATTTCTCCAACGCGGATAGTATTTGGATCTGATTTAGGATTTAATTCGTGAAGTTCTTCTGGAGTTAGAGAGTGATTTTCCGCAATTTTGATAAACATATCTCCTGGTTTTACGGTGTAAAAACGTTTCTTTTCGATTGGTTTTACACGTTCTGACGCTTTTGTTTTTCCTCCTAATTCTGGTTGAATTAATTTGACATTAATGAGGATTTTCAACTTTTGATCCAAATTTACCCAAGCAGATGTCAATCCGTTCCATGTTTTGATGTTTTCCATCGTAACATTGTATCGTTCAGCGATATTCTCTAAGGATTCATTTCTTGAAACCGTATGGTAAATAGTAACAATTGAGTCAAATACTAAAGGTTTAGCAGACGTTTCTGTTTGTACATTTACTTTTTCAACTTCTGATTCCTCTTCTATTTGTTGTTCTACCTTACTTGTATTGACTGGAGTTGTAGGAGCAACAACAGGTTTTTCTATTACAGGTGCTGTTACCACAGTTGTTGGAGCAGAAGTGTTACTCGATTTAATAATTTTTAAATTTCTTCCTAAAGGTGCTGTGTTACTTCTTAAGTAATTCCATTTTTTAATATCCTCGATGGATACTTCGTATTTTACAGACAAACTATGTAAGGTTTCTCCTCTGGCAACACGATGCCAAATAGTAACTGGTTTCTCAGAAACGGCAGGTTTTGTAGGAACAATCGTTTTTACAGGAATGAGTGTAGTAACTCCGTTGGAATCTACTACTTGTTTCACGGTATCCACCACTTCCACTGCTTTTGGTTTAGGAGAATAAATGAATTTCTCTAAAGTATAAAGCGAATCTCCAAAAGAAACTAATTTTCCAATTTCAGAAAATGGACCGGTAATACATTGTTTTGGATCTGTGCCAGGAATGTAACGAGTTTTATAGATAGGATTTAACATCGCAACTTCGTTTTCATTCCAACCAGATAATTTTTCAATGGTTGACATGTGTACTGCTTTTGAAAGACAAATCGTATCTAATTGATAGAACGTGTTTTTTGCAGGCGCTGCTTTTATATTATGTTCAACGTGGTAGGTCAATAAATAAGCTGCTGCGATAAAATTTGGGACATACCCCTGTGTTTCTCTAGGTAAGAATGGTCGTACTTCCCAATAGGTTCTTTTTCCTCCCGAACGACGAATGGCTTTGTTTACATTTCCTGGTCCTGCATTATATGCAGCCAAGGCTAAATTCCAATCACCATAAATTCCATGCAGTTTTTTCAAGAATTTACATGCCGCCTCCGTGGCTTTAACAGGATCCATACGATCGTCGATGTAAGAATTCTCTGTCAAACCATACATTTTACCTGTACCATACATGAATTGCCATAATCCTAAAGCACCGGCGGGAGATTTTACCTGCGGACGTAAACCACTTTCTATCACCGAAAGGTACTTGAGTTCAATTGGCATATCATATTTCGCCAAGGTTTGTTCATATAAATCAAAGTAGAGTTTCGAGCGACCCAATACAATTTTCGCAAATCCACGACGATTTTTCACGAAGAATTTAATCATTCCTATTGTAATATCGTTACAGTCTAATTGAAAAGGAGTTATGGCATTTATTTTTTCTAATCGTCTACAGTATTCATCATCGGAAATTTCGCCAATGTTTTCTGAGTCCATTTCCAACGCATCGATGATGGAATCGACTTTTTTATCGTTCGCAACACTCGAATAATAATCCATCAAGGTTTCGTCCAGCATTTTTAGGTATGCTTCACTATCCATCGGATGTTTTACCGTAGGTTTAGGAGTTCTCGTTTGAGAAAGAGAGGTAAATTGTATGCTTAACAAACAGATTATGAATACAAGACCCCTCATTTTTTCCTAGTTAAGTGTAAACTTAGTTTCTAAATAAGCAGAAAAATCGTACAATGCTTTCTCCGTAAAAGGAGCGGACATTAATTGCAACCCAAATGGCATTCCGTCGTTTCCTTTCCCATAAGGTAAAGAAATTGCAGGATTTCCAGTTAAGTTTGCATGTACTGTGAAGATATCTTGTAAGTACATTTGAATTGGATCGTTTACTGCGTTTAACTCAAAAGCCGTAGCAGGTGTAGTTGGAGTCAATACAAAATCAAAATCTGCGAAAATAGCCTTTGTTTTGTCTTGCAATACCCTTCTTACTTTTTGACCTTTGGAATAATATGCTTCGTAAAACTCATTGGAAAGAACGAAGGTTCCCGCCATGATTCTACGTTGTACTTCCGGACCAAATCCTTCGGAACGTGATTTTTTATAAGTTGCTTCCACACCTACTGCATCTTTTGCACGGTATCCATAATGAACACCATCAAAGCGAGAAAGGTTAGAAGAAGCTTCTGCAGTAGAAAGTACGTAATAGGTAGGAACCATATAATCCAAATAAGGGAAAGAAACAGGTTCAACGGTATGTCCGTCTGCTTTTAAGGTTGCAATAACTTCATCCATACGTGCTTTCACTTCCGGTTGCATACCTTCCATTTCATACGCTTCTTGAATGAAAGCAATGTGTTTTTTATCGGATGTTGGAGTCAATGTGTATGAACCAACTTCTTTGGAAGTCGATGTGCTATCCATTGGGTCTTTACCAGACATGATTTCTGTCACCAAGGCATTGTCCTCCAAGGTATTTGTAAACGCACCGATTTGGTCGAACGAAGAAGCATACGCAATTAAGCCATAGCGACTAATTCTTCCATACGTAGGTTTGATTCCGTAGGTCCCAGTAAAAGAAGCAGGTTGTCTGATAGACCCTCCCGTATCGCTTCCTAAAGAAACCGTACAAAGGTTTGCAGCAACTGCTGCTGCAGAACCACCTGATGAACCACCAGGAACCGTATTTATGTTAAGAGGGTTACGTACCGGACCAAATGCAGAATTTTCGTTGGAACTACCCATGGCAAATTGATCACAGTTTAATCGTCCAATTACGATTGCATCTTCGTTTAATAAACGCTCTAAAGCAGTTGCTGTATATAAAGATTCAAAACCTTCTAAGATTTTAGAAGAAGCAGAAACTTTATGTCCTTTGTAGCAAATATTGTCTTTGATACCAATGACCATACCAGCCAAACGGCCAGCGTTACCCGCTTTAATTTTTTCGTCTACTCGTAATGCATTTTCGCGCACAGAGTCTGTAAATACTTCCAAGAAAGCATTTAAGTTTTTGTGTTCTTCGATGCGATTCAGGTAACTTTCCGTTATTTCCAATACAGAAACACCTGAAGCAAGTGCAGACTTTACTTCAGCAAAATTTTTATACATAGAAGGAAATATTAAGCTTCTTTTTTGTCGTCGTCAGTAGCTTCACCTTTAGAAGCATCTTTGAACTCTTTCATCCCTTTTCCAAGGCCTTTCATTAATTCTGGAATTTTTTTACCTCCAAAAAATAAAAGTAAAACAACAACAATAAGTATGATTTCTGTTACTCCAAATTTTCCCATTACGAATAGTATATAAATTTAACGAATTACAAAGTTACTCAATAAAAACAATTTTCGGGGTACGATTCTCAATCTTTTTAGCCTTTGTTGAGCGAAGAAATTGCTTCTTTCAACTCAGTATGTTTGAATGTAAAACCAGCATGTGTTAACTTCTCATGACTTGCTTGAACGCCCTCTAAGAGTAGCATTGACATTTCTCCAAAGAGGAGTTTCACCATAAAAGTAGGCAGATTTGGCAACCAGATTTTTTTGTTTATTGATGCCGCACACACTTCGGTAAATACTTTATTTGTCGAAGTTGCAGCCAATGCGTTATAGGCTCCAGCTAATTGTTTCTCGATAACAAAATCAAAAATACGCGCTAAATCTTCATAGTGTATCCAAGGCATCGCTTGTTTTCCGTTACCTAATACGGCACCAAATCCTGCTTTGATCGGTTTCATGATTTCTTGTAATGCTCCGCCTTGTTGGTCGAGCACTGGACTTATACGAATTTTACTAACGATGCAATGCGGACTAAATAGTTCGGCTGTTTCTTCCCATTGTTTGACCAGTTGAGAAACAAAGTCAGTACCAAAGCCATCGGTTTCCGTATAAACTTTTGCTTGATTCAACGGATAACAATTAATCCCTGAAGCAGTGATGTAATGACTTAGTTTTGGGAAATGTTGGATGTTTGCCAACAGAAATTGAGCCGGTTGTATACGTGAGTCTAACAATTCCTTTTTGTATTCATTCGACCAGCGTTTTCCTGCCAAAGAGGCACCACATAAGTTAATGAGGTGCGTGATTGTCCCTAATTTTGTGACGTCGATTTCGTGTGTACTAGGATTCCAGAAAATGTGGTTTGCAGCAGTTGGTTTACGTGTAAGGATAAACACAATATTTCCAGTGGATTCGAGGTAAGTCGTCAATCGTTTTCCGATGAGGCCGGTTCCTCCAGCGATAAGGATGTTGTTCATAGAATGGAATTTTTTTTGAGTTCTTTAGTTTTCCCTCCTTGAGGAGGGATTAAAGGGAGGTGAGATTAATTTTTCTCAAGGGAGGAAGCTTAAAACACTATTTTTTTAGTGTTTTGAAGCACTTCTAAAAAAAATGGATTTTTCAAAGCTGATTTTTCTAATAAATCTACTTTTCGTTGAAAAAGATCTTCTAAAGATTTCTTGAAATTGAAATAGTTTCCAGCATATTCTTTTCGTTCTATGGAGGAAAAATCTACTACTAAATCAATATCACTTGAATCGTTGAAATTGTCCGTAAGTACGGAACCAAATACCGCTAACTCTCCAACAGAATGTTTGAGACAAAGTTCATGGATTTGAGAGCGATATAATTGTAGCGGATTCATAAAACAAATATAAACCTTTTGAACTTTAATAATGAATCAATCATGTTTTAAAGTGGCTTTATCGATATAAAAATACATAGATAAAGCCACTTTAGAAAGTTAATTTGGCTTAAAATGGTATAAAAAGTATCGATTAAGCCACTTAGAGAAAAAAAACTTGTAAGCCTCCTAAAATCTATGGTATAAAAATTCGATTATGATTCCGTGCTTCATTCCCAATGTAAGTGTAAGTATCTGCATGTTTTCCAAAGGGTGCTTCCAAATTGGCAACTACGCGCATGGGTGCAAAACGTTTTGTCCAAAGCCAGTCCGCAGGATAACACATCGTACTCAAGTCATTTAAAAGTATCTCCATGGCTTTCTTATGTAGCCAAACAAATTGAAAACCGAAAGGAGCCAAGGAAAGTAAATTAAATCCCGCTTTACGTTCTAAGCTATTTAATTTAAATCCCCCTGTATGCTCATGCATAATTAATACTTTTATCTGTGGGAAAGCGCGTTTGCATTGCTCGATTTTTTCAAAGACTTTGTAAGGTGTTATGTTTCCAATCGGCATACAATCGTCTTCCATGACAATGATTTCTTCATGACCTTCTTCTAATGCTTTTTTCAATAATAAACAGTGCGAAGTAGCACACGCGATTTCTCCATTCGTTAGAGGACGTTTGATGCGTTCAATCGCTTTCGCTTCGTCATACGGAAATACAAATTCTCCGGAATCTATATTTCTACGATCAAAAGCAGTAAAAAACTCTATGTCAAAATGGCGATTTTCAATCCATTCTTTAGTGATTAATTCCTTACGTTCTGTGGCACGAGTTAAATTTAAACAATAGATTTTCATGTGATTGTTAACGAATATTGAATTAGTTTAAATAATCTTTTAACGGAAAAGGTCTGACCATTTCTTTGTTTTTTAACATTGACTTTTCTCTTGCTATTTTTTTCTTGTAAAACAACATACGATAGCGATACCTAGATGTTAAATCATTCGTCATATTATTTTCATGTCTGCGATAATAAAGCGAGATAGCTGAAATTCGTTTTTTTAGCACATTGTTTTCCCAAGCGCGGGTAAACCAATCAACATCTTCACAAAACAATAGTTCTTCATCAAAATCTCCTATTGTATCAAAAGTAGATTTTCGAATGATGCAACTGCCTAATAAGCAATTGAAATGAGGCGCTTCTATCGCTTCAAATTGTTGATTTTTTAAAGTTAA
>CANCJF010000027.1 GCA_947378245.1 Bacteroidota bacterium | reverse complement strand
TGAATTAGATATGGGCGACGTGCGTAAAGACACCTTCAGAGCATCTGGAGCGGGTGGTCAGCACATTAATAAAACGGAGTCTGCGATTCGTTTAACACACATTCCTACAAATACCGTAGTGGAATGTCAGGATGGTCGTTCGCAGCACAAAAACTTAGCCATGGCTATTTCTGTTTTGCGTTCTCGTTTGTACCAAAAAGAATTGGACCGAGTGCATGAAGAACGTGCTGCGAAACGTAAAACATTAGTTTCCACTGGAGATAGATCTGCTAAAATTAGAACCTATAATTATCCGCAAGGACGTATTACGGATCATAGAATTAACAAAACGATATATAACCTTTCCGCTTTCATGAATGGAGATATTAAGGATATGATTGATTCTTTGAAAATGGCAGAGAATGCAGAACGAATGAGAGGGGAATCTGAGTAGCTCTTCGATACTTTTCGACAGGCTCAATGGGACAGTTCAGGATAAATTTAGTAACGAGTAACGAGTGAAGTTATGAAGTATATGGTTTTTTTAGTGGTTTTTTTATCGTTGACTTCCTGCGTGGAGATTATCGATGATTTGTCATTTAAAAGCGATGGCTCAGGGACTTTTAAATATACGATAAACTTAAGTGCCAGTAAGGTTCGTGTGAATTCGATTTTAGCATTAGATAGTTTGGACGGAAAAAAAGTGCCATCTATTCAAGAGATAAAAGATAAAATCGCAAAATATAAAGAGATCATTTCTCAAAAAGAAGGAATTTCCAACGTAAAAGTGGAAACAGATTTTACAAACTTTATTCTGAAAATTCAGTGTGATTTCACTTCTATTATCGCCTTACAAAAAGCGGTCAAAGAAATTGTGTTAGATGAAAGCAAGAACAAGAAGGAAATTGAATCCTATTGGTTGACCTGGGAAGGAAACCGACTAACGAGATCTATACCATCTATCACTGAAGATTTAACTTCACGACTAAAAAAAGAAGACATAGAAGGATTAAAAAAAGGAAACTATATGTCAATTACCCGATTTGATAGACCCATCGAAAAGTGTGAAAATTCAGCTAGTTTAATTTCTGCAAATAAGATGGCAGTCATGCTAAAAAATTCTCCGTACGCTTTAATACAAAATTTGAATCTACTTGAAAACACCATTGTATTAAGCGATAAAAAATAGTCTTTACTTATGAAAAATATATTCTTATTAGTTGTTTGTTTATTTAATCTTTACACATTTGGGCAGACCTCAGATGACTTAATTCCAAAAGAAGCTGTAATTGTATTAGGGATTAATAATACTTCACTTTTAAAGAAAATTTCGATGGATTCGTTAATTCAGTACGAATTCATGGAAGAAGTACAAGCAGAAATGTTTGATGGTTCTGCAGATAACAAAACATTAAAGGATGCTGGTTTTGACTTTGGACAAAAATTGCATGTTTTCAATGGTAAAACAAACAATTATGAAGTTTCTGGCTTTTCATTTGGGATCAGTAGTTTAAAAGATTTGTTGCTTGTTTTTGATGATTTTGATAAAGTTAAAAGCCCAATAAATGGCATCGAATACTATAATTCATACTTTAATCATTTAATCATTAAAGGGAAAGCAGGACTGGTATTGCGTGTTGATCCTTCTTATGAAAAAATCAAACATGTGACAGACTCCATTTGGATCAAACGTGGAAATGGTTATTTCTTTGATGATAAAGATAAAAAAGGGGAAAGCGAAGGAGATGACGAGATTGAAGATCCATTAAACAAAATTTTAAAAGATGGTGAATTGGAAGCGGATGATACAGAAGTAAAATTAAATGCTAAAGACATCATCAATAAAACGTATTGGGAATTAAAAGATAGTGTAACGAATGATTTACAGGTAAAATATCTTCAGTTCATCTTAAATGAGATTTTTGAGAAAAATGTTCATTTAAAAAATCAAGACAGCAAATTTGCAACTCAATTAACGCATGATTCTGAAGGTATTTTTTATATGGATAATTCACGTAACTTACAAAATGCGAAAGGATTATGGTATTTTCAAACGATGTTTCCAGAATTATTTAAAGATATTAAAACCTTATATTCTGGAAATGTTGTTGTTGGAGATATTTATTTAAAAGATAATGCCATTGAGTTTAAACTTCAAGCAAACTATGGAAAAGACTTAGGGAAAATATACGAAAAATTAAATAGTACCAAATTTGATAAAAATGTACTTCGCTATATACATGAAGATTGTGCAGGATTTTTCACATATAATATTAATTTGAAAGAAGGCTACAAACAAGCGTATGATATTATTATTCCTATGTTGAGCAAACAGAAAGATCCTAGAGTTACTAGTAATGTTCTAAAAGCAGAATTATTAAATGAATTTATCAATTTAGATGCAGTATTTGATACCTATCACGGGAGTATGTTTGGGACTTTTAATGGAGTTAAAAAAGTCAAAACAAAGCGCATTGAGTTTAGTTATGATGAAAAAACCTTTGAGTATAGTGAAAAAGAGATTATTGGTGAAGAGGAAATGCCCATGTTTACAGTAGGGTTTTCTACTGGACGCGCTGATATTCCTGAAAAGATTTTAGAATACATGGGTAAAATGACTACCCGTTTCAAAAAAACGGATAATTACTGGAAAATTGATGATGCTATTTTTAATTCTATACCAGTTTATGTCATCAATCGTAATGGTTTATTGGTAATTACAAACGATGAAAGTTTAGCAAAAGAACACATTGATGGTTATGGAAAACAAGCACTTTCTGGAAAACAAGCCAAAAATGCTAAGAAGAGTAAGTTTATGTACTCGTATTTCAATATTGGAGAAGTACTTAGTAAAATCCCAAAACAAGTGTTTACAACGAAACAAAATAAAGTGTTGGATTCCATGCGTGGTAAGGAGGGTTATATTGAGTTGACAACCATCAATACCTCTGAGGAAAACACAGATTTTGAAATTAATTATTATTTCCAAGGCGATTATAAAGACTCTGGAAAATACCTGCTAGATTTGATTAATTCAGCGTTTGTATTGGCTAAATAACTCGCATGGTTCGTAAAGTCACATTTATCCTGTTTTTGTTATCATTATTGATAGCATTCTTTTATTTTAGGCCTTTATTGACAAGTACGAAGCCGCAACCTTCTTTAATGGATCGTATGCCTGATGGTGATTTTATAGGCAGATTAAACGTATTAAACATTGCAAAAGAATCAAATGCGATGTTATATTTTAATAAAATTCCTTTTCGAGATTTAATTACTCCTGAATTTTTATTGGCACAGGGTAAAAGTTACGGATTAGACTTTCAACGTCCTTCTTATTTTTTTTCAAATGTGAATGGAGAATGGGGCGCATTAATTCACGTTGCCGATTCAAGTAAGATTTACTCCGGGATTGTCCGACTAAAAAAGAAAATTGATTTACAAGATACGATTGTAGGTCAACAAAAAGTTTTTTCCTTTAAAAAGAAAAGTTCTTACATCACTTACGGGAAAAATTGGATTTTTCTTTACAAAGGGAAAAAGTTGTTAAAAAGAATGTACCACGTCATGTATTCAGAAAAAGGTGATATTACAAGAGTGTGGAAGAAATTTTCTACTGAAAAACAATTTCGTTTTGAGAAATTAGTGCTCTATTCTAATTACAAAGAGTTGATTAATAAAGGCATTACGACCGCTATGTTCGCTCACGACACGGATTCTACGTCGTTAAAATTGAAAGTATATTTTAGAAGTAAAGTTCCATTAGCGGTAGTTCCAAAAAATGAAGGGATTGCTTTTAAGAATTATTACTATACTGGTCGATTAATGAATATTCACATGAATATTAGTGATTTACGTAAATCTAAAAACGATCCTTTTTACAAAGTTATGAATGGATTAAGTAAGCGTGTAAGTTTCCCATTAATTTCATTTTTAAATGCTTGGGAGGGAGATATTTCTTACCATCAAGGTGGATCAATCACCGTGAAAGAAAAAGTAATTGAATCTGTGTTGGATGAAAATTTTAATGTATCACAAGTCGAAACACTTAAGGAGAAAAAAGTGCCAGGTTTTGCCTTATTATTTTCGATCAATAATAATATCCATGATTTGTTATATCAATTGTTTGTAAAAGGTATTTTACGGAAAGAAGGAGAGCATTTACGCTTCTTGTTTTCACCAGCAATTAAGATGAAGTTGACTCCAAATGTCGCTTACTTTTATTCATCAGACAATGTCCCGATGACTGAAATGTCTTCCTATAACGGAGGGGTATGGATGCATAATTATACCAAATATGGATTCCAATTAGATTCAATGAATCGTCATGAAGTGTTTGGATCAGTGAATGTTCCTGTGCAACGTATTATTCGTTATGTGAAAGGTAGTTTATAAAGAATTAATAGACAAAAATCCTATTTAATAGACACTTTTTTCAATCACACTCCATATTTTTTCTGCACTTTTATCCCAACTAAATATCCCACTTCTTTCCAAGGATTTTCTAGCGAGTTCTTTTCTAAGTGTTTCATTTTCTGAAATTTGCACCATTGCATTCGATATATCTTCTACTGAAAATGGATCGACTAAAAGCGCCGAATCACTCACAACTTCTGGTAAAGAGGTTAGGTTTCCAGAAATTAAAGGTACACCACATTGCATCGCCTCTACCAATGGAATCCCGAATCCTTCAAAATAAGGAACATACACAAAACAAGCCGCAGCACCCATTACGCGTGTTAGTTTTTGTATGTTTAAATGTCCAGTGTAATGTATGCTTTCGTGTTTTAATGCCAACAATTCTTGGTTGTGTTTCCACATTGGTTCACCTACAACAACTAAATCAAAAGAAGTGTTTTTCTCCCTGTATTTTAAATAGGATTCAATCAAACGTTTCACGTTTTTACGGGGATGAATGGAACCTACAAATAAAAAATAGGGTTTGTCGTGTGTTAGATGATTTCTAACATGAATGATATCTTCTTCTTTTAAAGGCACAAATACTTCGTTGGCTCCATTCCAAGCAACTGTTATTTTTCTTTCTGGAACTTGATAGGTATCGATTAAATCCTGTTTGGTATAATTTGAAACCGTCACGATATGTTCGGCTTTCTTTGCAAACTTCGGGAAGAAATAATTGTAGTAAACACGAGAACTCCACGGTAGATCTTGTGGATAATGTGCAAAGTTTAAGTCGTGAATGACATTCACTTGTGGAACCTTACTACGCAAACTCAAATACCCATCGGGGGAGAAAAACACATCTGCTTTGTATTTCTTTAAAGCACGTTTGACTGCAAATTCAAACCAAAGGATAAATAATATGGGATGTCGGGCTGGTGGACGCAATACTACCGGAACTACATTTGGAGCCAGTAAGTAACGATTGTCATATGGACGATCAAAGAAAAACAAAAAGGTATGCTCCGGGTGATTTTCTACCATACGTTTCACCACTTCGTAGGTAAACCAACCGAAGCCTTCCATTTTTGATGGAAGTAAGAAACGTGTATTGATAGCGATGATCATTTTAGTGACATAATATTACTCACTTTACTTTGAATATTATCCAAATTCTCAAAAAATGGAATTAGTTTTGGATCAATCCATTCTATAAGATTATAAAGTTTTGCTCGTATTTCTAACGCCTTAGTACAATCAATTGTATGACCAGAAAAACATATTGGCTCACAATGATTAACACGATTCCTAAAACTTCTTATTTCATCAAGTTTAGAATACAAACTTGCCCTATCTTCTTTTACTGGTTTAAATTTAAATATATGAATAGGTTGTCCTCCTACCAAAGAATAATGATGAGAAAGTAAAAAAGCTATCCAAAATCCAAAAGTCTGATCCGAAATTATTTTTCCACTTGTTATTGGAACATGCCTTCTCGTTAATTTATTTTCCGTTTTTTGAATACAGGTTTTCATGAAAAAATGAGAATTTTTTAATGAGTTATGTTTCATGAATCCTGTTTTTTGATTGATTATCCAATCAATATCTCCAAAATGAGAGGTTAATTTTACATTGAGACTATTTCGTAAAACTACTTCGAATTGGGTTAACAATGGATGAAAAGCCTGAGCTAATCGAATATTAGCATTATAAAGTTTTTTCGCTCGTTTATTATCGTTTTCAGTCGCTGTTAAATATCTATTGTACCTAGGTCTAGATAAAAAAGTATGTCTTAAATCGGTGTTCATTATTGTTTATTACCTAAAACTTTTTGTAACTTTGTATACATAGACTTGTTCAAGCCTCTTTCTTTCGTAGAAACGTAATCAAGTAAAAGATATAAGGGTTCTTCGGAACCCTTTTTCTTTGCTTCTAATTAAAGATAAGTAATTTTATCTTTTCCTCCAATTCTTTTCTTTTCTGAATAAAATCCTTTAAATCCATCTTGTTCAGTTTTCGTTTCGTTTGGAAATCTACCAATTTACGTTTCCAAGTATACGCAACAATTCCAAATAATGGTAAAGTGAAAAAATATGCCAATGATAACCAAGCGTTATGGATATAGTATAAATTTAAAAGATAAACTGCCGCCGATGTGAAGATAGCCATCATTAACATTCCGACCATCATTTTTACAGAGGACCAAAACACGCGACGTTTAAATGTTTTCTCGGTGAAATTTTTAACTAATACATAAGGTACGATTAAATGAACGGTTCCTATTAGTGCAATTGGGAGAGCTGTAATCAAATAAAACAATTCTTTCCCTGTCGCTAATTTTCCCGTACTTGCTTTTTCATAGACGTATTTTTCAGAAAGTCCTAAGCGCTTTTGCAAACGGAAATAGGTATCCGATTGTTTTTTTAAGGCGATTAATACTTCGTTTTCAAGATCTTGCTGATTGATCCATGCTGCTAATCGCTTAGAATTTTCATACCGTAGTTGGAGTGGAATCGAGATATCGGTATTTTCAGGATGAAGTCCATCGCGACGAATTTGCATCACTTGCTCGTGGAAATCAGCCCAATCTTTATTCTCTACATGGGTAATTAGTGGTTTCAACATCGACTCAATACGACGTGTAACCTCCGTAATCGCCTTGTTTGGATTTTCTTTATACACCTCGTGGTAATCGTTCAAACAGAAACGTTCGGAGTTCGCAATCACCACATCGCTGCGTAAATAATTTGGCTGACCGTAATTGATTCCGATCATAGATACGTAGACCTTTTTCTTCCAGTTCATCGACTCCAATGCAATGAAACCAATGCGTGCAGGACCTTTTTTAATTGGTTTCAATCGACGAATAAACACGTCATCCGTAAAGCCTTCACCAAAAATTAATAAGTTACGCCCACCTTTTAGTACGTTGGAAGTCGCCTTAAAAACTTCTGCATTTTTCCCAACCGCACCATCTCCATCCAATTGTCGATAAATTGGTAACATTTGAGCTAACCATAAAATTGGCTTCATCAAAGGAGTGAAAATATCAGAACGGGTCATGAAAAACACTATTGGTCGCTGTAATGTTCCTAGTAAAACAGGATCCATAAACGAAGCAGGGTGATTACTTACATAGATAGTACGACCAAAAAAATGTTTTGGTGCATTAATTTTTAGGATTCTTGGGAAATAAATCCGTAAGGAATATTGAGCGAAAATTTTTACAATAAGATAGAGAAAACGCATTTTTTAGACAAAAGACCGTTAGACAAAAGACCGTTAGACAAAAGCCAATAACATTTAACTTTCAACTAACCACTTACGAGTTCAAATATACGAAGTTAGAATTTACCCAAAACTTTTATTTTGATACTTAAATTTTAAAATCATAATTTATTTTTATGAATAGCATAATAAATATAAATAAAAATTGATTGTTCAATCTCATTATGTTTGCATGGTAGGATACCGAAAAATTAGGTATTGAAAGTAAATTATTCTATGTCAAAAACCAAAAAGAGAGCATCTAAAAATACTTCTTTCAGTTTGTTTAACAGACAAATAAATTCTTTTTACCTTTCTTTAAACCTAAAATTTTCTCGTTTCACTTTACTGTTACTTGTACTTTTTACTTCCGTAATTTTTGGCGGGTATTTTCATGCTACCTTTTCTAAAAACCATTCAGATTTAGTAAATCATACGATTCAAGAACAAAAAGATAACTCTAAACAGATTCAATCAACTTCTAAAGCTAAATGTAATAGGCTTGTTTATAACCAAAATGAGTTTGACGTTACTTTTTCTGAAACGGAAGATGATGATGAAACGTCAAAAAATGTAATAGTACTAACAAATCATATTACATCGCAAATACTAAAATTTCCAGTTGAAATAATAAAGCATGTAATCACTGAATCTTCGTCTTATACCTTATCAAACTTGTATTTATTGTTTCTTGTATTTAGAATTTAGAATAGGTTATTTTTTCAAAAAATAATAACTAAATCTAATGCAATAAACTATGAAATTAAAATTTATCGCACTTTCTATAAGTGCATTATACCTATACGCAAGTTGTACTTCTAAAGAAGGCGAAAAAAAAGAAGTTACAAATTTTCAAGTAACTTCTCCTTTAAAACACGACACCACCATAATTAGAGAATACGTTTGTCAAATTCGATCCATAAGTCACATCGAATTACGTGCCTTAGAACGAGGATATTTACAAAAGATTTTTGTCGATGAAGGACAAATGGTACGCAAAGGACAAGCCATGTTTGAAATCATGCCACTCTTATACAACGCTGAATTACAAAAAGCGGAAGCGGAAGCTAATTTCGCAGAGATTGAATATTTGACAACGAAACAACTACACGATAAAAATGTGGTTTCACCAAATGAATTAGCACTTGCAAAAGCGAAATTTAACAAAGCAAAAGCGGAAGTTTCATTAGCAAAAGTACATTTAGGATTCACCAAAATTAAAGCTCCTTTTGATGGCTTAATGGATCGTTTTCAAGTGCGATTAGGAAGTTTAGTGAATGAAGGGGACTTATTAACTACACTTTCTGACAACAGACAAGTTTGGGTTTATTTCAATGTTCCTGAAGCTGAATATTTGGATTACAAAGCAGATATGAAGAGCACGGACGCAATGATGAAAGTAAAACTCAGAATGGCAAATAATAAAATGTTTGACCAAATTGGGATTGTTAAAACAATCGAAGCAGATTTCAATAACGAAACTGGTAACATTGCTTTTAGAGCAACTTTTGAGAATCCAAAAGCATTATTGCGACATGGAGAAACTGGTAACATCCTGGTAACTGTTCCTTTGAAAAATGCAATCATTATTCCACAAAAAGCTACGTTTGAAGTCCTGGATAAAAAATACGTGTATGTTTTGGATAAAAACAACGTACTTCATGCGCGTAAAATCACAATCGCTGCAGATATGACCGACTTGTATGTGGTGAAATCTGGAATAAAACCTACGGATAAGATTTTATTAGAAGGGATACGTAAAGTAAGTGAAAACGATAAGATTGTTTACACCTACAAAGACCCGAAAAAAGTCTTGAAACAATTGAAAATTCACGCTGAATAAGCAACGTTTTACGTATTAAAATTCTACATCATGTTTAAAAGATTTATACGCAAACCTGTTCTTGCGATCGTCATCTCCATTGTTATTGTATTCGTTGGAATGTTAGCCATCAATACCTTACCAAAATCACAATATCCTGAAATTGCCCCTCCAATGGTGGTAGTTTATGCTTCCTACCCAGGAGCCAGTTCTACAGTGCTTGCAAACTCCGTTTTGATTCCTTTGGAACAAGCGATTAACGGTGTACCTGGTATGAAATACATGTTTTCTACAGCTGCTAGTTCTGGGGAGGCAAATATTCAAATTGTTTTTAACCTCGGGGAAGACCCCAACCAAGCCCTGGTGAATGTGCAAAACCGTATTGAACAAATGAAGATGCGTCTCCCGCCGTTGGTTCAGTTAGAGGGAATTGTGGTTCAACGTCTGCTGCCGAGTATGTTGATGTATGTTAACCTGTACAGTAAAAACAAGTCGGATGCGGATATGAAGTTTATCTTCAACTATGCATACATCAATATGTTACCTGAGCTTCAGCGTATCAATGGTATTGGTCAGGCTAAAATCTTAGGTAGTAGACAATATGCGATGCGTGTTTGGTTGAATCCGGATCGTATGCGTGCGTACAATGTTAGTTCGGATGAAGTCATGAAGGCACTGGATGAACAAAGTGTCATTGGGTCACCTGGTCGTCTGGGTCGAGCAGATAGTAAACGTTCTGAATCCATTGAATACGTATTAACCTATCAAGGTCGATACAACACTCCTGAACAATATGAAAATGTAATCATAAAAGCGAATCCCAACGGTGAAGTCTTACACTTAAAAGATATCGCTAAAGTGGAATTAGGGAGTGAATATTACGACATCTACTCTAACAAAGACGAATACCCTTCCGCAGCAATTATGTTAAATCAAACCTATGGTAGTAATGCAGTTGAAGTGATTGCGCGTGTGAAAGAGAAGTTGGAAGAAATGAAAAAAACCTTTCCTCCAGGTATGGACTATGAAATCAGTTATGATGTTTCTAATTTCTTGGACGCATCAATAGATGAGGTAATTCATACTTTGCGTGATGCATTTATCCTTGTAGCATTAGTTGTATTTATCTTTTTAGGAGATTGGAGGTCTACCTTGATTCCGATCATCGCAGTTCCAGTATCCTTAATCGGTGCCTTTTTTGTGATGCAAGCTTTTGGATTGACAATCAACTTAATTACCTTATTCGCCTTAGTACTTGCTATTGGAATCGTCGTCGACGATGCAATTGTCGTCGTGGAAGCCGTCCATGCCAAAATGGAGGAAGAACATTTATCTCCTTTCCAAGCGGTTAAAAAAGTATTAGGAGAAATTAGTGGAGCCGTTATTGCTATTACACTCTTAATGGTTTCCGTTTTTATTCCTGTCGCTTTTATGTCGGGACCTGTAGGAATTTTCTACCGACAATTCTCCATTACCATGGCATCTGCAATTGTAATCTCAGGAATTGTTGCATTGACTCTAACTCCTGTGCTATGTGCAATTATTCTTAAAAACAATCATGGGAAGGCGAGAAAACGTACACCAATCAATCGTTTTATTGATTTTTTCAATAGCGGTTTTGAGAAACTTACTGGTAAATATGTTTGGATACTTCGAAAAATTGCAAATCGTAAAGTAATCACATGGGGAATCTTGTTGGTATTTGGGATCGGAATTTTTGGAGTGAGTAAAAGTTTACCAACAGGATTTGTTCCTACGGAAGATCAGGGGATGATTTATGCTGTAATTCAAACACCTTCTGGTTCTACTTTAGAACGAACCTATGCGGTAAGTCGCCAGTTACAAGATATGGCAAAAACAATCGACGGTGTTGAATCTGTTTCTTCGTTGGCAGGGTTTGAAGTATTGACTCAAGGGCGTGGTTCGAATTCCGGAACGTGTATGATCAACTTAAAACCATGGGATGAGCGCAAACACACTCAGAAAGAAATTATTGCAGAATTGGAGAAAAAAGTAAAAGATATTCCTGGTGCTGCTATAGAATTCTTCGACCCACCTGCTGTTCCTGGTTACGGAGCAGCTGGAGGCATCGCCTTACAATTGTTAGATAAAAACAATACGACTGATTACAATAAACTTGGGAAAGTCACAGAAGACTTTATGGCGGCATTGAAAAAACGAAAAGAGTTAAGTTCGTTATTTACGTTTTATCGCACGGATTATCCACAATACGAGTTGGAAATTGATAACCAACAAGCAATGCAAAAAGGAGTTTCAATTGGTAAAGCAATGGAGAATCTATCCCTTATGGTAGGAAGTACTTACGACATCGGGTTTATCAAATTCAATCGTTTCTTTAAAGTCTTTGTACAAGCTGCACCAGAATTCCGAAAATTACCACAAGACATTATGAACATGTATGTGAAAAATAATCGTGGTGAAATGGTTCCTTATTCTTCGTTTATGAGGATTAAAAAAACGCAGGGAATATATGAGATTAACCGTTATAACATGTACACCACCTCTTCCATTCGTTGTGCGCCATCCGAAGGATATAGTAGTGGTGAAGCGATAAAAGCAATTCAAGAAGTTGCTGTAAAAACTTTACCGAAAGGGTATGATATTGATTGGGCTGGGTTACAAAAAGATGAAGTCGCTCGTGGAAATGAAGCAATTTATATTTTCTTAATCGTACTTGTGTTTGTTTACCTTGTGTTAGCCGCCCAATACGAAAGTTTTATCTTGCCTTTAGTGGTTATCTTATCCCTACCTGCAGGAATATTTGGTGCATTTTTGATGGTCAAATTAATGGGTGTTTCGAATGATATCTATGCACAGGTTGGTATGGTCATGCTGGTCGGTCTACTCGGTAAAAACGCTGTCTTAATTGTGGAGTTTGCCGTGCAAAAACAACTACAGGGAGCTACAGTCCTTGAAGCTGCTATCGAAGGAGCAAAGGCACGTTTTAGGCCAATCTTAATGACTTCCTTCGCTTTTATTGCGGGATTAATTCCATTGATATTGGCTAGTGGACCAGGAGCAATTGGAAATAAAACCATTGGCGCTGCATCGTTAGGAGGTATGGTATTCGGAACCGTTTTCGGAGTAATCATTGTACCAGGTCTATACTACATTTTCTGTAAAATAGCGGAAGGAAGAAAACTAATTAAAGACGAGGATTTTAATCCAGTAACTGAAGAAATAGGAAACCATGAAGACTAAAAATATAATTAAATATGTAGGGATCAGCGTTGTGTTGTCCCTACTTTTTACAGCCTGCAATATTTCGTATCAAGCTACAAAAAAGGAGGTAATTGCTTCACCTGTAAGTTATTCGAATACTACGGATACAACAAACATCGCACAACTCAAATGGAATCAATTTTTCAAAGATCCCTTTTTAGTTCAATTGATAGATACGGCTTTGAAAAACAACCAAGAATTGAATATTATGTTACGTGAAATAAATGTAGCAAATAATGAAATTCGTGCACGTAAAGGAGCTTATTTACCTTTTGTTGGAATTGGTGGTTTGGCTGGAGCGGATAAAATTGGAAGATACACAAGTCAAGGAGCAAGCGATGCGAACAATACGATTATACCTGGTAAAAAAAATCCAGACATGTTACCGAATTATACGATTGCTGCTTATGCAAATTGGGAAGTCGATATTTGGAAGAAACTTCGTAATGCTAGACAATCTGCGGTACACACTTACCTTGCTACTGTTGAAGGGAAAAATTTTATGGTGACTAATTTGATTTCTGAAATTGCTAATTCGTATTATGAATTAATGGCCTTAGACAATCAATTAGAAATTCTACTAAAAAACATTGAAATTCAGAAAAATGCATTGGAAATTGTAAGACTTCAAAAAATCTCAGCACGTGTTACGGAATTAGCGGTTAAGAAATTTGAAGCAGAAGTACTTAAGAACCAGGGTCATTTATACTACTTAAAACAACAAATTACAGTTACTGAAAATAGAATTAATTTTTTAGTAGGTAGATACCCTCAAACAATTCAACGTAACTCAGCCCAATTTAAAGAGCTGATTAGTGATTCATTGACTTCTGGTATTCCATTACAATTGTTGCGAAATCGTCCAGATTTAATGGCTGCCGAACAAACTTTACTTGCAACTAAATTAGATGTGAAAGTAGCTAAAGCTTGTTTTTATCCCTCTTTAATGATTACCTCGAATCTTGGAACGCAAGCTATCAATCCAGCTTATTTAGCAACATTGCCTGCTTCCACTTTATATTCAATTGCAGGAGGAGCCTTTGCTCCATTAATTAATCGAAATGCTTTAAAGGCAAATTATGCAAGTGCTAATGCAAAACAAGAGCAGGCCGTATATAATTACGAACGTAAAATTTTGACTGGATACGTTGAAGTTTCCAATCAATTAGCAAACATCGAAAACTTGAAAAAAAGTTATATTTTTAAAACACAACAAGTAGAAGCTTTAATTCAATCTATTGATATTTCTACGGTCTTGTTTAAATCGGCTCGTGCAGATTATATGGAAGTATTATTGACACAAAGAGATGCACTTGAAGCAAAATTTGATTTGATTGAAATATTGAAAGAGCAACTATCAGCTAGAGTAAACCTATATAAATCTCTAGGTGGAGGTTGGAGATAATCACTAATAAATAACTATGAATTTTTTAAAAAGTATTTTTCGTATACGTACGGTATTAATCATTTTGATTTTATTACAACTTGCTTTATTAGTATATGATATACGACTTATTATTTATGGTGAATTCACCCATTACGTAGGTCTTGCTGCTAATCTACTATACTTAATTTTAAATATCAAAAAGCTATTTAAAATTTAACAATTCGTTCCTATTTTGTAAAAGCTATGCCTCATATTGAAGCATAGCTTTTTTGGTTTATAACAATAACAATTGTTTTTCCATTATAATTTATCACTTAAAACTTATTGATTTTATTATTTAAACTATTGAATTTCAAATGAAAATTACCAATGTATAAATTATTTTAATTCTTTTCATTTAAAACATAAATAAAAATTAACCAAAAAGAGTCTGCAACTTTGTCTCATGAAAACAAATGAAACAAAAAGTAATATGAAAAAAATCTATCCTTGGTTAGTCGATCTTAGCATCCTATCACTACTTATTTTCTTCGGTAAAAACATACCCTTAGATCTTAAAAATTCCACTTTAATGTCATTAGGAGTTGTAGTGATCTTATTAAATCATTCAGATAAGATTGTGATTGGATTGATTGCTTTCCTTTCAAATTTAGTAAGTAGAAATAAATAATAAACCAATAAAAATCAAAACTATGAAAACAATTACAATTGCAAAAGGAGATGGTATAGGTCCAGAAATTATGGATGCAACACTTCAAATTTTAAATGCTGCAGGAGCACAATTAAACTACGAAGAAATTGAAGTAGGTGAAAAAGTATATTTGTCAGGGAACACTTCAGGTATATCCGATGAATCTTGGGATACAATTCGTAGAAATAAGATTTTCTTAAAAGCTCCTATCACGACACCACAAGGAGGTGGTTACAAAAGTTTGAATGTTACAACACGTAAATTCTTAGGCTTATTTTCAAATGTGCGTCCTTGTAAAAGTTACCATCCATTTGTAGCAACCAAACACCCAGTAATGGACATGGTAATTATCCGAGAAAATGAAGAAGATTTGTACGCAGGAATCGAACACCAACAAACAGACGAAGTGGTTCAATGTCTTAAATTGATAAGTAGACCTGGATGTGAAAAAATCGTTCGTTATGCTTTCGAATATGCACGCGTAAACAACCGTAAAAAAGTAACTTGTTTCACGAAAGATAACATCATGAAGCAAACGGACGGATTATTTCACCAAGTGTTTGACGAGATTGCAAAAGAATATCCTGAAATTGAAAACGAACACTGGATTATCGATATAGGTGCAGCGAAAATGGCGGATCAACCTGAAGTTTTTGATGTAATTGTTATGCCAAACTTATATGGAGATATTCTATCAGATATTGCGGCTCAAATTTCTGGATCAGTTGGAATGGCTGGCTCATCAAACATCGGAGAATCGTGTGCTATGTTTGAAGCAATCCATGGTTCTGCTCCACGAAGAGCGGGTCAAAATCTTGCAAATCCTTCTGGACTAATCAACGGAGCAATTCTTATGTTGAAACACATTGGTCAGGGAGAGGTTGCTGCGAAAATTGAAAATGCGTGGCTAAAAACAATCGAAGAAGGTTACCATACCTACGATATTTACCAAGAAGGAATTAGTGTAGAGAAATTAGGAACCAAAGAATTTGCACAGAAAATCATCCAAAATTTAGGCGAATTGCCTTCCACATTAAAAGCAATTACAGATGTGAAAAATGAAACGATTAAAATCTTGCCTTACCAACGCAAACCAAACAAAGAGAAAACGTTAGTAGGAGTTGATTTATTTGTTCACTGGAATGGATTGGATGTAAACAATTTGGCAGAAAAAATTAATACAAAAATTAATTCGGACATAGAATTATCAATGATTACAAACCGAGGAATCAAAGTTTGGCCAAATGGATTTGAAGAGACTTTCTGCACGGATCACTGGAGATGTAGGTTTAAGTCAAAATCGCAATCGATGAAAAACTCTGAAATAATCGAATTGCTAAACACTATGCTGGTTAGTCATTTAGATATCATTAAAACGGAAAACTTGTATCATTTCGATGGAAAGCAAGCATATTCGATGGGTCAAGGACAATAATCCATAAATAGTTCTTATGATTTTCATTTGAAATATAAATAAAAACATAGAGCATTAAATTCTCAACTTTGAGGCAATCAATAAGACATGTTTGAAGGAAGAAAGTTGTTAATAGCAAGTAAACACCATAAGGAGCAAGTGATTGCTCCTTTGGTGATTCAAGAATTAGGTGTAAAAGAAGTACTAATTACCGATTTTGATACCGATACTTTAGGGACATTTTCTGGAGAAATTGACCGTAAAGACGACCCAATTACAACCGTTCGCGAAAAATGTTTGCAAGCCATGGAATATGGTAACTGCGATCTTGCGATTGCCAATGAAGGTTCATTTGGTCCACATCCTTCCTATTTTTTTTGTACTGCGAATGAAGAATTTATAATTTTTATGGATACTAAAAATAAAATAGAAATCATTGCACGAATTCTTTCTATGAAAACCAATTTTGATGCAAAACAAATCACTTCCGAGGAGGAGCTTTTCGAATTTTGTGAAAAAGTACAATTTCCTTCCCATGCAGTAATTCTTAGACCTGCAGAAAATGATTATCGTATAATTTTCAAAGGAATTCAAGAGGTAAATGAATTAAAGAAAGCTTATAAACATTTGCTATCGACATACTCCTCGGTATATGTCGAAACCGACATGCGTGCCCACATGAATCCGAGTCGGATGAAAGTTATTGAGGAGGTAACTAAAAAGTTGATCGAAAAAATAAAATCCACCTGTCCCACTTGTAATCATCCAGGGTTTAGTATTACGAAAGCTCAACCAGGACTACCATGTCAACAATGTCATTTCCCTACAAAATCAACCTTAAGTTATACGTATGCTTGCTTAGCATGTGGTCACCAAGAAGAACAAAAATACCCTCGTGGAATAGCATGGGAAGATCCGATGTATTGTGATTTTTGTAACCCTTAACGAATAAAGAATGTCCATTTGGTATCCATATAAACAAATGCAATCCTTAGGGAAAATTCCTGTGGTAAAAAAAGCAAAAGGCTCTATGCTCTATTTTGAAGATGGAACCAAGGCGATTGATGCAATAAGTTCGTGGTGGGCATGTATACACGGGTATGCATACAAACCGTTAAATCGTGCGATAAAGAAACAAGTGGATTCCTTTTCCCACGTTATGTTGGGAGGACTCACTCACCAACCAGCACTTCGATTGGCAGAAAAATTAGTGCAAATTACACCAAAAGGATTAGATCACGTTTTCTTTTCCGATAGCGGCTCGGTGGCCGTAGAGGTGGCTCTAAAAATGGCCATTCAGTTTTGGTCGAACCAAGGAAATAAAGACAAAGTAAAACTAATTTCTTGTAAAAACGGTTACCATGGTGACACCTTCAAAGCCATGCAGTTAGGCGATGATTCTGATTTTACGGTTGCATTTTCACATGTATTGAAAAAGGATTTTGTGTTAGAAATTCCCAAAAATCCGAAGGATTATAAGAAAGAATTACAAAATTTCGAAGAACTACTCATTACTCATTCACCTACCATTGCAGCTTTAATCATTGAGCCTATTATCCAATGTGCAGGAGGATTTAGGGTGCATTCCCCCGATTACTTAGATGCATTAAATCGTTTGTGCGTGAAATACAATGTACTCACCATTTACGATGAAGTCGCTACTGGTTTTGGTCGTACTGGAAAATTATTTGCCACCAATCATGCTAAATGCGTACCGGATATTATGGTATTAGGTAAAGGTTTAACAGCAGGATACATTGGTCATGCTGCAACGATTGCTTCAACGAAGGTGTATCAAGCGTTTTTATCCGACGAACACGACAAAGCACTGATGCATGGACCAACATTTATGGGTAATCCATTGGCTTGTGCTGTGGCTTTAAAAAGCATTGAAATTTTTCAGAAAAAAGAGTATGAAAAGAAAATTCTTACAATAGAAAGTACCATTCTTCATTTTTTTGATACGATTCAATCCGAAGAAATTTTAGATAAGCGGGTACTAGGTGCAGTTGGAATCATCGAGGTGAAAAACGAAAAATCAATCGTTGGATTGAAAGAATTTGCCCTAGAAAACAAGGTATTTATTCGTCCCATCGGTACAATGGTTTACCTCATGCCTTCTTATCGAATTAAAAAGAAACAACTACTAAGCATTTTAGAAACAATGAAAAAGTGGTTTGAAAAGTAATAGATATGATAACGACAAACATAGATAAAGCAGGAGATGTTTTAAATCAAGGTAAACTAGTTGTAATTCCAACGGAAACGGTTTATGGCTTAGCTGGAAATGCGTTCGATGAAAACGCAATTAATGCTATCTTTTCCTTAAAAAATAGACCTAAAAGTAATCCGTTGATTGTGCATATAAAATCATTGGAGTATCTAGAAAAGGTAGCGAGTCATATCCCTGAAAAAGCAAAACTTTTAGCAGCAAAATTCTGGCCTGGACCATTAACCTTGGTATTATCAAAAAAACCAGAGATATCCGATTTAATTACCGCTGGAAAAGATACGGTAGCAGTTAGAATGCCAAACCATGACCTTACCTTATCATTATTAAACAAACTCGATTTTCCATTAGTCGCACCAAGCGCTAACCCTTTTGGGTCCATTAGTCCGACATGTGCAGCGCATGTAATGCATTACTTTGAAAATGAATTGGAAGTTGTCTTAGATGGAGGGGATTGTACGATTGGTATAGAGTCAACCATCGTAGGTTTTGAAGAGGAGGAGGTAGTGGTATATCGTTTAGGAACACTTCCTTTGGAGGAAATAGAGGCAATAGTTGGTTCGGTAACATTGAAAAATTCTACAAGTGTGAATCCGCAAGCACCAGGAATGCAGGAAAGACATTATGCACCGAATAAGCAATCGTATCTGACGGAGAATGTAGACCAATTTTTAATGCTGAATTCACTCGATAATGTGGGAGTTATTAGTTTTCAATCCGAAATATTATCTCCTAGAATTTCTCAACAAATCGTTCTTTCTTCAAAAGGCGACCTGAAAGAAGCTTCTCGAAATTTGTACAAAGCGATGCACCAATTCGATCTTTCCTCGGTAGATTGCATTGTATTTGAAACTTTTCCAAAGGTAGGTTTGGGACTTACTATAAACGATAAATTAAAAAGAGCAACAACCCAAAAGCAATGAAAACAATTATTAGAAATGCCAACGTAGTCAACGAAGGAAAAATTACGGTAACGGATGTATTAATCCATGGAGAAAGAATTGAAAAAATCGCATCTTCCATCCAAATAAACAACTTGGAAAAATACCATGAAATAGATGCAGAAGGACTTTATTTATTGCCAGGAATGATAGACGACCAGGTACATTTTCGTGACCCTGGTTTAACCCATAAAGCAACCATTACTTCTGAATCTAGAGCTGCAGTTGCTGGTGGAATCACCTCTTTTATGGATATGCCTAACACATTACCAAATGTTTTGACGCAAGAATTATTAGAAGAAAAATACCAACTTGCATCCAACTCTTCTTTGGCAAATTATTCTTTTTTTATGGGAATTAACCAAGATAATTTGGAAGAAGCCTTGAAAACAGATACCGAAACTGTGTGTGGGATAACAGACGATGGTCTTTATTTTAATAATGAACATGGGATATTGGCTAATTTTCCGGAATACTTGGATAAGCTATTTTCTCGTTCAAATACTTTAATAGCCTTGCACAGTGAAGACGATCAAGTTATTCAACAAAATACGGATCATTACAAAGCAATTTATGGAGAAAATATCCCTTTCGAACTACATGCAGTAATACGTTCTACAGAAGCGTGTTTCAAAGCAAGCAAAAGGGTACTAGAGTTAGCAAAAAAACATAAAAATAGACTCCATTTATTTCATATTTCCACAGCTGCTGAAGCAAATTTATTTGATAATTCTCTCCCATTACGTCAAAAAAGAATTACTGCAGAAGCTTGTGTTCACCATCTTTGGTTTTCGGATAAGGATTACGCTTCATTAGGGTCTCACATAAAATGGAACCCATCCGTTAAAACAGAACAAGATAAAGAAGGACTTCTTACAGCCTTGCTCGAAAATAAAATTGACATCATTGCTACGGATCATGCTCCACATACTTTGGAAGAAAAAAGCGGCAATTATTTTCAAGCAATGTCCGGTGGACCATTTGTTCAACATGCTTTAGTCACACTATTAGAGCTCTATCACCAAGGAAAAATTTCCCTGGAAAAAATAGTTGAAAAAACGAGCCATAACGTAGCTGAAATTTACCGAATGAAGGAGCGAGGATATATTCGTGAAGGTTGTTATGCGGATGTAGTATTGGTAGATTTAAAACATGCATGGACAGTTACCCCACAAAATATAGCCTATAAATGTAGATGGTCTCCATTTGAAAATCAATTATTTCAAAGTAAAGTCATGCAAACTTTTGTAAATGGAAATTTAGTGTATGCAGCAAATCAATGGAACGATGAAAAACTTGGTAAGCGACTACTATTTGAAAAAGAGCGTTGATTTATTCAAATTCCTCATACCAACTAAATTCTTTTTCAATGATTTGATCTTTCTCGTTTCTTAGGTATTCTAGAAATGCCAATGCAACAGGGGAAAAGCCTTTGTTTTTCTGCCAAATCAACTGCCAAGAAGATTTAATCGGTAAACCTTTTACGGGAATAATTTTTAATTCTCCATTTTCAATTTCATTTTTTAACCCAATTAAAGGCATAACGGAGCTTCCTAAACCTGCAATTATCGCTTGTTTAACAGCTTCATTAGAAGTTAGTTCCATTTGTTTTTGAAGTTTCACTCCCTTACTTTCAAAATAACGCTCCATGGTATAACGTGTACCGGAACCTTTTTCACGGTAAATGATGGGAAGTTCCTCAAAAATGGAAACATCGTATTTTTTCTTTGGGTAATTAGATTCCTTTCCGGTTATCAAATATAATTTGTTTTGAAGGAGCTCTAAATTATCAATATTCATTTCACTTGGAAGAACGGAAACCATCGAAAAATCTACCTCATTTTGAGCAATATTTTCCAATACTTGCGCTTTATTGGTTACATCTAATTTTAAAGCGACACCAGGATGTTTCTTTAAAAAACCAGCTAAGAAAAATGGGATTACATATTTACCGGTGGAAACGACAGAAATTTTAAGTTTTCCAATTAATTCTCCTTTAAAAGCCTTGGATTTATGTGCTATCTCGTGTGCTTGAAATATAATATTTTCTGCCATCAAAGCCACTTCTTTTCCAAAATCGGTCACATATAATTTCCTTCCAATGACTTCCGTAAGTGGTAAATCAAATTGATTTTGAAGATTTTTTAATTGGATGGATACCGCTGGTTGGGTAAGATGTAACTCTTCCGCAGCCTTTGTTATACTTTGATTTTGACAGATTTTTAGAAAAATCTCTAATTGACTTAATGTATAGTTCATAAATATTTTTTATGATTTGTATATCAAATATAAATAAAAACACTTAAGTAAATATACTAACCTTTGTAAAAAATAAATAAAAGAAAAAAAATGGCTAGATTAAAGAGAATGTGGAAAAAAATGAGAACCTATGATGTTAAAAAAGACCAAGCAGTGCGTGATAATTTTTACCGCTACTTACTCGATTTGGATTCCATGTAATCCAACTTTCAACTTTTAATTTTCAACTAAAAACGTATAAATTATGAATTTCAACTTACTTTTTGAAAACTTAACAAATCCAGCACTCTTATTTTTTGTGCTCGGTATTATCGCTGTAAAGGTGAAATCTGATTTAGAGATTCCACCGAGTACCTCCAAGTTTATTTCCTTGTACCTACTCTTCTCTATAGGTTTCAAAGGAGGGCAAGAATTAGCGCACAGCCATTTCACAACTGAAATTCTATGGACGGTGATCTTTGGAATGTTTCTTGCTTTTATTATTCCATTTTACACCTTCTTTATTCTTAAAAGAAAGTTATCCGTGGAAAACGCTGGTGCAATTGCTGCTGCCTATGGATCGGTGAGTGCTGTGACCTTCGTAACAGGAATTGCTTTTTTAGAAGCACACAAGTTAACTTCTGATGGGCACATGGTTGCAGTAATGGCTTTAATGGAGGCGCCAGCAATCATTGTTGGAGTAGTACTAATTAGAATGTTTGGTAATGGAACCAAATCAACGACTAAAATCAGCAGTCTTATCGGTCACTCTTTCACGAATGGAAGTGTCCTTTTAATCCTTGGAAGTTTAGTGATTGGTTTTATTGCTAACGAAAAAGCGGCAGAGGGTATCAAACCTTTTACAAACGATTTATTTAAAGGTTTCCTTGCAATCTTCTTACTAGATATGGGAATTATCAGCGGACGTAAATTAAGTGATTTCTTTAAAAATGGATGGTTTACAGCACTTTTCGCAATACTTATCCCATTAATCAACGGTTGTTTAGTGGCATATACGAGTCAATTCATTACACCGGAAGTTGGTAATCGTTTTATCCTAGCCGTACTTGCTGCAAGTGCTTCCTATATTGCAGTTCCAGCAGCGATGAAAATTGCCGTACCCGACGCTAATCCGAGTATCTATCTTCCGATGGCGTTAGCGGTAACCTTTCCTTTTAATATAACGATTGGAATGCCAATTTATCTTTCGATTATTTGGTGATAATGTGTTTTATATTTGTAGGGATGTAGCATGCTACATCCCTACAAATATAAAACATCCCTACAACGGAATATTCCCGTGTTTTTTCTGTGGTAAATGTTCTGCCTTATTCTCTAACATTTTAAATGCTTGAATCAATTTTGCACGTGTCTCTTCTGGTAAAATCACTTCATCCACAAAACCACGTTCTGCAGCACGATACGGATTAGCGAACATTTCTGCATATTCTGCCTCTTTCTCCAACCATTTTGCTTGTGGATCTGGAGCGCTTGAAATTTCACGCTTGAAGATAATTTCTGCAGCACCTTTTGCCCCCATAACCGCAATCTCCGCAGTTGGCCAAGCAAAATTCATATCCGCACCGATGTTTTTAGAGTTCATTACGTCGTATGCACCTCCGTATGCCTTACGGGTAATAACAGTCACACGTGGAACAGTCGCTTCTGAAAATGCATACAACAACTTCGCACCGTGTGAAATAATACCTCTCCATTCTTGATCAGTTCCTGGCAAGAATCCTGGGAC
>CANCJF010000026.1 GCA_947378245.1 Bacteroidota bacterium | reverse complement strand
TATTGCTGAAGTATGCACACGACCTTGAGATTCTGTTTCTGGAATACGTTGTACACGGTGTACACCCGATTCAAATTTCAACATACCATAAATCCCATCTCCAGAAATCTCTAACGAAATCTCTTTAATCCCTTTTGTACCACCTTCTTGTGAATTCAAAATTTCATAATGCCATCCCATCTCTTTGAAAAACAACGTATACATGCGGAAACAATCTTCCACGAAGATACATGCCTCATCTCCACCTGTACCGGCACGTAATTCCATGATGGCATTTTTGTTGTCCTCCGGATCTTTAGGGATTAACAACAATTTAAGATCTTCTTCTAAACTTGGACGAATGTTTTCCAATTCATCAATTTCCATCTTTGCCATTTCTCGCATTTCTGGATCTTCTTCAATTGCTAATAATTCTTTAGAACTTTGAAGATTATCGATGATGTTTTTATATTTTTTGTAGGCTGAAACAACCTCTTCTAATTCTTTGTACTCTTTGTTAAGTTTCACATATCGGTCCATATCCGAGATAATATCCGGATCGACAATCAATGTTCCAACTTCAGTAAAACGATATTCAATCGCTTCTAATTTTTTTAATAAATCTTGCATCTATGTTTAGTAAATGAATTCTCCAAATTCGGAAGTGATTGTTAATTTTTTACCTGTGTGTTTTTCTACGCGACCTACAATTTTTGCTGGTACGTTGAAAGATTCAGAAATAGCAATGATTTCAGCGGCAAGCTCCTTTGGTACATATATTTCCATACGGTGACCCATATTAAACACTTTGTACATTTCTTTCCACTCTGTATTCGATTCCTCTTGTATTGTTTTGAATAATGGAGGAACGTCAAACAAATTATCTTTGATCACATGTACATTATCTACGAAATGCAACACCTTGGTTTGTGCGCCACCACTACAGTGAACCATCCCATGTATGTTTGTTCTGTGATTGTCAAGAATTTTTTTAATAATTGGTGCGTATGTTCTTGTTGGAGAAAGTACTAATTGACCTGCATTGATTGGGCTACCTTCAACGGTGTCAGTCAAACGATATTTCCCAGAATACACCAATTCTTCAGGTACAGATGGATCAAAACTTTCAGGGTATTTTGTAGCTAATTCTTTGCAGAACACATCGTGACGAGCAGATGTCAATCCGTTACTACCCATACCACCATTGTAAGATCTTTCGTAAGTTGCTTGACCAAAAGAAGCTAATCCAATGATTACATCACCCGCTTGAATGTTGTGGTTAGAAATTACGTCCGAACGTTTCATACGACAAACAACCGTAGAATCCACAATCAATGTTCGCACTAAATCCCCTACATCCGCCGTTTCACCACCTGTAGAGTTAATACCAATTCCTTGATTGCGTAATTCAGTTAATAATTCTTCTGTACCATTAATGATGGCAGAAATAACTTCTCCAGTCACTAAATTTTTGTTTCTACCAATTGTAGATGAAAGCAAGATATTATCTACAGCTCCAACGCATAATAAATCATCAATGTTCATGATCAATGCATCTTGCGCGATTCCTTTCCAAACAGATATATCACCTGTTTCTTTCCAATACATGTATGCTAAGGAAGATTTTGTTCCAGCACCATCTGCATGCATGACTACACAGTAATCCTCATCTCCCGTAAGTGTATCTGGAACTATTTTGCAAAATGCTTGTGGAAATAATCCTTTATCCACTTTCTTAATGGCGTTGTGAACATCCTCTTTTCCAGCGGAAACACCACGTAAATTGTATCTTGTATCTGACATATCGAATAGAAAAATACAAAATTAATAAAAAGTGGCGAGTAGCGAGGAAAATCAGTTGTTTTTAAGAAATTCTAACCAAATCATTTTTTGTTCTTTTCTTAGAATACGTGGAAATTTATTTTGTGCACCTAATTTCCCAATGTTTGCTAAGTATTTGTAAAATAAATCACTTGAAATCAAATGAATATTGGGTGCTTTAAGTGTGTTTTTTCGAGCAGATTTGTAATCGTCATTTAAAAATGAAAGGTGCTTATCAAGACAATTCTGTAAAGTTTCAACTGCTACATTTTTATCTGTTCCAATATACCAAGTATGATTTGATTGGTCTTCATCAGCAAAAACAGTAAATTCTTCGATAACTACGTTGAGTTCTTTACTTACTTCTGTCAATCCAACGCGAATATTATCAAGCGATAAATGTTCCCCCGCTAACGATAAATATTGTTTAGTTCGACCTGTGATTTTTATTTCTCGTTTTTCAACATTTGTAAAACGTATAGTATCTCCTAATTGGTATCTCCATAGTCCAGCATTTGTTGTAATAATCATTGCATAATCAACACCCTCTTCAACTTCTTGTAACGTATAAGCTTTATGTTTATTAATCAAGTTCCCTTCTGAATCGAAGTAATTTGAATTAAATGGTATAAATTCAAAAAAGACACCATTATCAATGAGCAAACGCATGACTTTTTCTTTTTCGTTGAATTGATAAGCGAAATATCCTTCACTAGCTAAGTAAGTGTCAAATTGATATAGGGAAGTATCACAAACGTTTTCTAATCTTTTTTCATAAGGCTCGATAAAAATTCCGCCGTGTATGTATACTTTTAAATTTGGCCAAATGTCGTGGATAGAATTCAAATTATGTTTTTTCACGATTTCCTCCATAACCAATACACACCAACTCGGTATCCCTGCAATAATTCCTATATCCCAAGTAGGTGCCTCTGCCACAATTTTTTCTAATTTTTTGTTCCAGTCTTTAATATCACTAATACGCTTGGAAGGTTTGGTAAATGGAGTTGCAATCTTTTTAGTGTGCTTCTTGAGAATACCACTTAAATCTCCTTCAAAACGCTTTTGAATCTTGGTAAGTTTAGAGGAGCCGCCAACAACCAAAACTTGTTTTTGAAAAAACTCAGTTGGTAAATCCAATTGACAAAGTGTCACGATTTGTTTCAAACTTGTTTTTTGAAACGATTTAATCATCTGTTTAGAAATAGGAATTTGCTTACTTGGAGAACCTGTTGTCCCTGAGGATAGCGCAAAATAATTGATTTTTCCTGGCCAAATAATGTTCTTTTTACCAGCTATGGTTTGTTTTAACCAACTTTCATAAAATTCATCATAGTTTTGAATTGGAACCTGATTTTGAAAACTTTCTATAATACTTGTATTAGCTAAAATTTTAGTAAAACTATACGCCTTTCCAAGTGCTGTTCGTTTTGAAGTTTTTAGTAGTTTTAACAAGGTATCAACCTGTAAAACAAACGATAAATATTTTTTTAAACTTCGTTTGTATTCTAATTTTGCTGTTTGTTTTACTAATCTTCCTACAAATTTCATATCCTTCTTTTAAGTAATAAGAGCAATACCAAAAGTCATGCTAAAAACACATTTAAACATTAAGCATGAATTAAGAAATCGTTTATAGAGATTAATTTTTAGATATTTTATGAAAAGAGCACAACTTTTACATTAAAAGTGCGTTATATAATAAGTGAATTGACTACTTTTGTAACAGTTTTTAAAAACATAACTTATTAAATATTAAACCATATGAATCATAAAGTATTTGTTGTACCTCATGACTTCACCCCAGTTGCAGATAATGCTCTGAATCACGCAATCGCAACCGCGAAAATTGTAAATGCTCGTATTTATTTGTTGCATGTTGTTGGTAAATTGAAAGAGATTGATGCAGCTGAAGCACAATTGAAAAAAGTTATTATAGATAAAAATTCAGACGTTGAATTAGTGCCATCAGTTCGCGTTGGAAATATTTTTGAAGATATCGGGGATTTTGCTGCCGAACATCATGCTGAATTAATTTTCATGGGAACTCATGGAGTAAAAGGTTGGCAACAAATTACAGGGTCACATGCATTGAAAGTAATTACACATTCTGAAGTTCCTTTTATCGTTGTTCAACAAAAAGAAATCGGTGAGACTGGATACGATTCCATCGTTGTGCCTTTAGATTTAAATGCAGAAACCAAGCAAAAGTTAGGATATGTAGCAAATATTGCTCAATATTTTAATTCAAAGGTACATGTTGTTATTCCAGATGAAACGGATGATATTTTCCGTTCTCAAATTAAAGTGAATATCAAATTTGCTCAAAAGTTTCTAGGTGAAAAAGGGATTAGCTATGATATCTCTTTCTTAAATCCTAAAAATTTCGAAAAAGAAGTGTTGAAACATGCTGAATCCGTTGATGCAGATTTAATTACCATCATGAACTTAAATAGAAGTAATATACTTTCCGGATTGATTTCAAACCCAGAAGAATATTTGATTACGAATGAGGCAAACATTCCTATCTTAATCTTGAATCCAAGAAAAAATATTTCTGCTTTTTCATTAGGGTAGAAAATAGAATATAATTTCGAAAGGCTATCATTTTGGTAGCCTTTTGTCTTTTTATAAAGAAAGAAATGTTTGTTTTCACGTCAACCACTTATAAAAAACTATTTTACACATATCTTTGTTGTATCATCATTTTACTGATAATACCTCTGAATGGAACTATTAATTTAACTCATGTATATTTTGGTTTTCGTTCGGATCATATTGTTCATAGTCTGATTTTTCTACCGTTTATGTTTCTTTGCTTTTTAAGCCAAGTAGTAAAAACAAATATTAAATTGCTAATTATTGGTTTTTTGTTTGCAGCTTTTTGTGAAACTCTGCACTTATTTATTCCTTATCGCAATGCAAGTATTTTTGATTTTTATGCCAATTGCTTCGGGATTACCTCCAGTTTTTTACTTTTTAAAGTAGCGCAACGTATGAATTTAGTACCATCTTTGGATACGTAACTTTTTTCATGGTTACTCGTTAAATAAAAGTTGATGAAGTATATATATTTCCTTTTTCAATTAAGTCACTTGCGTCGCAGTTTAATTGTGATTGGATTTTTTGTATCTGTTTTTTTTCAAAGTTGTAAGGACACACACAGAGAACATATTAAAGATCATGTATATTTAAATGAATATAAAAACAGAAAATTCTTTGGTATCATCGATTCATCACTAGCTACCAGCTATCCATTTATTCGTTTAGATCGTAATCACTACCAATTTTACACAAAACGTAGCCCAAATTTTGAAAAATTATATTTCGATATAAAACAAATGGTGCGTTTTAAAGATCGAAAATTAAACTTTTATCATATTGGCGGCTCGCATTTACAGGCTGATGTTTATACCCATGAAATGCGTACCCTATTGCAAACCAATTGGAAGGGATTACCGGGTGAACGAGGATGGATTTTTCCATTTGATTTAGCGAAGACCAACAATCCTCGGAATTATGCCTTTTATTCTCCGAATCATTGGAAAAATTATCGAAGTACGATGGATCGTCCTGATTCGTTAGATTATGGATTATTAGGCATGGTACTCGAAACGACTGATTCAATCATTGACATCAAATTTCGTTATAAAAAAACGTTGGTGAAACCTGAATTTGATAGGATTCGTGTATACCATAATAAAGGGGTTTTTCCTTATAAATTCTCGTTTGCTGAAAATGACACATTTGTAATAAGAATACAAACAAATGTAAATATTGGGTATACAGACATTCACTTCGATAAAAACTTGGATAATTTTCATATGATGTTAACCAAGCAAAGTCAAGACAGATATAAATTTAGGTTATTAGGTTTTCAACTCTCAAACAATGAACCAGGAATTTCTTACACTACGATTGGTGTAAATGGCGCATCTCTACCTACGCATTTAGCAAACAAATTATTTGAAGAACAATTACGTGAGTTGCCACCCGATTTTTTTGCTTTTTCAGTAGGTACAAACGATGCAAATGTTTTATTCGACAATTTCCATCCAGAAATATTCAAGGCTAACTTAGATTCTCTTATCCAAATAGTTTTACGTGTAAATCCTAATTGTGCTATTTTATTAACTGTACCGAATGATGCACATTTTAAAAAGAAATATCTTAATAGAAATGTAGCACGTGAACGTGAAATGATTCGTGAATTAGCTAAAAAATATGAAGGTGCAGTATGGGATATGTATGGAATTATGGGAGAATTAGGTTCTTCAACAACTTGGTATAATTATGGATTAATGCGGCATGATTTAGTACATTTTACAGCATCAGGCTATAAAATCAAAGGGGATATGTATTTTGAATCCTTTTTAAAATGGCTAGAACAAATGGATTTGAGAGATCGCGAATTGTTTAATACACGATCGTTAAAGTAAGTTAGGTTAACTTATTAATCTCATCTACCGATAATCCAGTTGCATCAGATATTTTATCGATGGATAATCCGATTGATAATAGATTTTTTGCAACATGTTCAATTCCTTGTTCAATTCCTTGTTCAATTCCTTGTTCAATTCCAACTTTAATTCCATTTTCAATACCTTTCATAAATCCTTCTTCTTCTGCAGTATCAAATGAATTTTTTAGATCTCTAAAATATTTCAAACTGTTTTCGTAAGATTTAACTTGTTTTGGTGTGAACTTTGCTATTTCAGCAGTCCTAAATAATTTTTCAAAAATAGATTCACGAAGAGTGTCTGGAATACGATCTAACTTGCTTAAGTTTTTAATAATATAAAGCCATTTGTCAAACCTTGTTTCAAGTTCTTCAATTTTTTTGTTGAACTTAGGCATCTCTAAATATATAAATGTCAACTTATTGTAGAATATCTGATTCGTATCTATGTCTTGTAGCTTGACATCATATCTAAATTTATCAGTTTCTTGTTTGTCTTCATCAAACACAAAATCTAAAATCGCTATGGTATAGACCGCTTTTAGCTCATAATTCCAATTCGCAAGTTGTGCTTGATCACGAATCGGAAAGGTTGAATAGTAAACCGTACGATCTTTGAAAAATTTTTGTTTTGTCTTTTGTAATTCAACGATAAATTTCTCCCCTTTTTCATTTTGACAATATAAATCAAAAATAGCTTTTCTGTCAATGGAAGTGTCACCTAATTGTTCCGATTTAATATAATTGATACTTACTATCTGTCCCTGTTCTTCTTTCAATAATTCATTCAAGAAATCCAATAACAAATCCTTATTCAGTTCTTCTCCAAATAATTTTTTAAAACCATAATCTGTGAAAGGATTAATATATTTTTCTTGAAAATATTCCATGGGTTGTTAAATTAAATTACTCAACAAATTTAGGGGTTTTGTTGTTTATTTTTTATCTATGATGAAAGAATGCGTATAAATACGGTAATTTTTTAAAATTGTTAGAACAGAATAATATACAAAATAGAGATTTTTCAGTGCAGCGGATTTAATCAATAAATTTTTATACTCTTTTAATGATAAAAACACTGTAAAAACGTATAAATTATGTAAACTTTTGTAAAATATTGTCAAATTAATGTGATTTAATTATTTACACTTTCGTTTGTATACTTGTCATATGGAACATCGAGGTGAAATAATTGAGAAAGCAATCCGTAGTAGTGGAATACCTTTAACATCTATTGCACGAAAAATCGGGAAAAGTAGACAATGGGTCTATTTACTTTTTCAGAATCCAAACGTCTCTTTAAACATAGTTGTACAAATTGGTAAAATTATCTACTATGACTTCAGTTCTGAAATCAAAGGATTAAATACTGGAAATAAAAATTTTAGAGAACCCAATGACGAGAAATCAATTGACGATGAAAATTGGAAAGAAAAATATTACCAATTAATGGAAGAATATCTACAATTACTCAAAAAGGTCTCCAAAGAATCAAACTAATTCCAACGTAATCTGTCTTTTACGCGTATCAACAGCTATTACTTGCACCTCAACAGCGTCCCCAAAATTGTATTGTTTCTTACTACGAGTCCCAATAATGCAGAAATGTTCAGCATCAAACACAAAGCGATCACCTGGAATATCTTGTAAGGAAATCATTCCCTCACAATGGGTTTCATTTAACTTCACAAACATTCCAAAATCGGATACACCCGATACCGTTCCCTCAAATACTTCGCCCAAATGATCTTTCATGAACAGTGCTTGGAAATACTTGGTCGATTCACGTTCTGCCTCCACCGCTTTACGTTCCATCTTAGAAATGTGTTTACATACCATCCCTAACTCTTTTCCGTAATTGTGTTTTTGATGCGTTAGTTCTTCCAATAAAATTCGGTGAACCAATAAATCTGCATAACGACGAATTGGAGAAGTAAAGTGCGCATAATAATCAAATGCCAATCCAAAGTGACCGATGTTATTCGTTTCATAGCTTGCTTTAGCCATCGAACGTATTGCCATAGTTTGAACTAAAGAGTATTCATTACTATCTACAATTTCTTTAAATAAATTATTAATAGATTTCGCAACGTCTTCGATTTTTCCAATCTTGATTTCATGTCCAAACTTTTGAATAAACATTTTGAAGGTTTCAATCTTCGCTGGATCTGGTTTATCATGACAACGGTACACAAAAGGGATAACATCCTTATTTTTCTCTTTCGAGTGAATATACAATGCCACATGTTTGTTCGCCATCAACATGAATTCCTCCACCAACTTATGCGCATCTTTGGATGTTTTCGTAAAAACACCTTCTGGATTACCTTCGTCGTTCAATTTAAAACGAACTTCTTCCGATTCAATATTTAAAGCACCATTATTCAAACGATCATTTCGGTGAATTTTAGCAATGCTATCCAATAAGTGCAGTTCTGATTTGAAATCACCATCTGCGCCTTCTAAAATTTCTTGTGCTTCTTCATAGGTAAAACGACGGTCGGAATGAATTACGGTCTTTCCAAACCATTGTTTCACAATATCTCCTTGTTTTGTTAATTCAAATACTGCTGAAAATGTAAACTTATCTTCATGTGGTCTTAACGAACACGCCAAATTAGATATTTGTTCAGGCAACATTGGTACCACGCGATCTACTAAATAGACAGAATTACCACGTTTTGCAGCTTCTTTATCGAGTATAGACCCTTCACGCACATAGTAACTAACATCAGCAATATGCACACCCACTTCAATATTATCATTTTCCAAATATTCGATGGAAATAGCATCATCGAAATCTTTCGCATCGACTGGGTCAATCGTAAATGTGGTTATCCCTCTAAAATCTCTTCGTGTTGCAACTTCTTCTGGATCCAAGTCCATGGTTACCAATTCTGCAGCTTCAATGACTTCTTGCGGAAATTTATAATCAATGCCTTGCGAACAAAGAATGCTAATCATTTCGATGTTATTCGAATTCTTTTTACCTAACACTTCTACGACTTCTCCAAAAGGGAATTCGGCAGACTTAGGCCAAACAGTAATCTTAGCAATCACTTTATCTTGGTCCTTCGCTCCGTTTAATTTTTCCTTCGGTAAATGAATTTGTATGCCCGATTTTTGATTATCCGGCATCAAGTAGGCAAATTTTTCTTTCATTACAATCGTACCTACAAACTGCGTACGTTCGCGATGCAATAATTCAATCACAACACCCTCACGTCTACCTCCCCCATCTTTAGACAAAATAACACGCACCAAATCTCCATTCATTGCCTGACCCAAATTTTGAGGTGCAATAAATACATCCGTTGCTTTGTTGCCTGTCAAAAGAAATCCAGCTCCTCGAGCAGTAATTTGCAATTCCCCTTCCAAGGATACTACTTCCTTATTAAGCATAAAAACTCCATGCGTTTTCTCTTTCAAGAAATTGGAAGAGCATAAGTAACGCATCGCATCGTACACTTGTTTGCGTAATTCATTTTCACGAACACTTAAAAATGAGCATACTTCCTGGTGTGTTAATTCTTTCCCGAAATTTTTCTCAAAGAGTCTGCGTATGGAATAGGTAAGGCTATCTTTTGTTTTGGACTTTGAGTTATGGTGTTTGGATTTTCTAGACATGGTTGTAATAATTAGTACTAATATAAGATTTATTAGCGTGTTGGTATGTTTCTCTTGTTAAGTTACAAATAAATATCTGTGTGAACAATTTTTTAAATCAAATGAAGCGGATACGTTTGTATTAATTTTAACTTTGTATGAAACAAATTCACAAGCTATGAATACACGTGTTGAAACGGCATTAAACGACCAAGTAAATAAAGAAAGTTATTCTTCTCAATTTTATTTAGCCATGGCCTCTTGGGCAGAAAACCAAGGGTTGAACGGAACCGCAAAGTTTTTGTACTTACATTCCGACGAGGAGCGTTTCCACATGTTAAAATTGATTAAATTCATCAACGAACGTGGTGGTAAAGCAGTGATTCCATCAGTAGAAAAACCACCAGTTGAATTTGATAATATCATTAATGTATTTGATTTGTTATTACAACACGAATTAATGGTGACAGATAGCATCAATAACTTAGTGGACATTTGTTTGCAAGAAAAAGATTATACAACCCATAACTTTGTACAGTGGTATGTTTCTGAACAATTAGAAGAAGAAGCAATGGCGCGTTCCTTATTGGATAAATTGAAATTAATCGGTGGTGATTCTGGAGGAATCTACATTTTCGATCGCGATTTAGAAAAATTCATACCTGCAACAAATGGTGCAACGGAAACAACAGCAAAATAATTATTACAAAACAAGTTAATTTAAAAAAGTAATGATTAAACACCCTTTTTATCCTGTTATTATTTTTTTATTTATATCAATTATTAATTGGCCCAATTCTATTGTTTTTTGATCGTGTTTCAAAATTCCAATTGACTTAAATAATTTCCCTATAGTAGTAATATGTTGAGTAACTGTTTTGGAAATATGTGGAATAAAAATATATTCTATTCCACTTTTATTAAATGATAATTGATCAGTTTCAATAAGCGCTATTTTTTTTATTACGTTTTCAGCATCTTTACCTAATGTAATGATTTTATTAGGTTTAATAATACTGATTTCTTCAATTAATATTCTTTGATTTATTTGAAAAGTTTCTGATTTTGAAGATGTATATCTTTTATCTTTATTACTTCTCAAAATGGATTTGTTTAAATTATTTATCTCTTCATAATACAATTTATAAATATCAGTTACATAAACAAAACTGTTCTTAATCAAAAAACTAATAAAATTCCAATAATCATTTTTTTTAGAATTTTTAAACTCTTTATATAAGTGTAAACTAAAAACAGTGTTTAAAGTTGGAATATTGTTATTTTGTCCATTTCGTTTGGGGTCAAAAGCAATTACCATCGTTTTATTATGTGAATTAGTATTGCCAAACCACATTGGTAAATCAACACCTAAATTTTTTAAACTTTCTAGAGATTGTAAAAAACTACTAAAATTTAGATAGTTTATTTCAATTGAAGGAAAACAATATTTTTCATCTTTATGAAGATGTTCAAATAATTTAATGTAAATATCTTTAATCGATATAGTATTGTTAAATAATTGGTCTTCTAATAATTTAGATATCTGTTCTATATATTGTTCATCTAAAAAATTTATTTTCATCTAAAACCTTTTAATCGCTCTAACGCCAACACCGATATTAGTAAGCTTTCCCGATGTTGTTACACTTCCTGTAGCAGTATTAAATACATATGCATTATTCTTATCGTATTCAGTACTACTAAAATATATACCTTGGCCAATAATCGTAATCCCTGTACGTAAATATGGTTGTAATAAAAACCTATTTTGATAAAGTAAAAACAATTCATCAATACTAGGTACATACCATTCACTACCTATACTTAAAACATAATTTTTTGCTGGACTATTTGTCATTACTGTTAAATTATATCTGCCATCCTCTTGACGATTGGCATTCACTAATGAAGCTACGGATTGCCATTGTGTCTGTTTTTCATCAGAATGTACAATTAACCCTTTTTCAATTCCAGATTGATCTCTGTATAAATAAAATATATAGCCACCATTATACAATTCACCTATATAATGAGTAAAACCACTTGGTCCTGCTGGACCAGTTGGACCAATATCTCCTTTTGGTCCTTGAATGCCTTGAGGGCCTGTTAATCCTATTGGCCCTTGGTCTCCTTGTAAACCTCTCTCTCCAACATCACCTTTTACTCCCTGTACTCCAGAATCTCCTTTGTCACCTTTCAACCCTTGAAGTCCTGTTAATCCTATTGGCCCTTGGTCTCCTTTAGGTCCAGGTTGAGAGTTTCCTGCGTGCAAAGCATAAGGTACGCTTAACAACTGACTCGTTCCTGTTACACTATAATTCGTACTACCTTTTAAATCAGTTTCAGTTCTAACAAAGTAAACCCCTGATCCCCAATTTATTTTTGAAAAATCTCCTAATAATACGTTTCCTCCTCCAATTGCAATAGACACCAACCCATTTTGATTTGAGGTTACAGTATGTGTTTCAGAATATACAGAAGCACCATTTTCAGAATCTTTCAGAATAGACACTCTCATTCCTATTTGTTGATTTGCTACCAATAAATCGGAAGAATTTCTTATAACAGCTTGATAACTCATTTTTTGAGGTGCTTGAGCCATCAAGTTTAATGATAATAAGGTAGCAGAAATTATAGCGAAAAATTTATTCATAATTAATTGTTTTTGATAATTTTAAATGATTTTAATTTATTTTTTTCATCTATTACATTCAAATAATACACAGCAACAGGAAGTATTTTCATGTCAATGACAACTTCCTCAGAATTAATTGGAGAAAAAGCAATACATTTACCATCATTATTGACTAATTCATATCTTAATTGTTTACCTTCAACTTTGTCAGCTTTAAGTTGGATTTTATCTGTTGTTGGATTTGGAAAAATCAAGATATTAATATTAAGTAGACTTTCAATCCCTAAAGCTGTAATTATATTCGCTTGTTGAACACCTTGATTTACTTTGCCTTCATTTGACTTTTGTTCGGAATAAAATACTTGACCTATCGAATAATTAATATTTCCATCTGTTGATTTTATAGATGTCGACGATGTATTTGTAGATTCTTGAGATAAACTATAAAAGCTATATATACAGATGATAGTTACATTTACAAAATGTTTTAAAGACATATTTAAAATATTTACAACAAAACTACAATTAATTTTCACTCAAATTTTACGATAATGATGAATAATAGTAAATAAATTATCACATTATTCTTGATATATTACAAAAAAGCCCCACTTTCGTGAGGCCATTCATAATATATAAATCATCATTCATAATTAAACATAACGCTCATCCGATTCCATTACGTGTCCACATTTGTTACACGTTCTGTATTCTAAATTGGAATAAAAATCTTTGAATCGGTCTAAGAAATCAGACTCAATGTTTGCTAAAGGGAAGCGGTAGTGATGTAAAGGGTTATTACATTCTTCACAAAACCAAAACAATCCATCAGATAAATCTGTTCCTTTACGTACACGTTCTATTACCAAACCGATGGTGTTTTCTGGTCGAACTGGATTATGAGGAATGTTTGCAGGAAGTAAAAACATTTCACCTTCTTTGATGGTAATTTCTTTTTTCTCTCCATCAATTTGCGCGAATACTGTCATATCACCTTCTAATTGGTAGAATAACTCTTCACTTTCGTTGTAGTGGTAATCTTTACGCGCGTTTGGTCCACCTACAATCATTACAATGAAATCGCCCGCTTGTTTGTATAAGTTTTTATTATTAATTGGTGGTTTCAACAAATCGCGGTTTTCTTCGATCCACTGTTGAAGGTTGAATGGCATCATTAAACTCATAGTCTTTTATTCAAATGTTATTAATACTTTTCCTTTATCTACAACTTCTTGTAATTGGATGTCAATCGATTTTACTTTCCCTGTACCATCTGATTTCAGTACATTTTCCATTTTCATAGCTTCAAGGGTTAGTAATTCATCTCCGACATTGATTTCATCTCCAATCTTCACGGCAATCGCAATCACGCGACCAGGCATTGGGGATTTCAATTGGTGTAGTTTTCGAACTTTTTCTTTGTCTAATCCTAACTCTGCAATCAAGGAGTCAAGGGCACGCTCTTTTTGAATGATAAATTCTCGGTGATTGATTTTTACTTTTAAAAATCCTTGTTCCATACCATTTTCAACAATTTCGCCATGGAAGTGTTTGTCCTCAACCTGTAAGGAGAAAAAATGCGCATCTTCCCAAACTATGGATGCTTTGGCAGTAGGAGTAAAACTTTTCCCGTCGATTTTCCAGCCTTGTTTTGTCATAGTAAAGAATTAGTATTACAATATTATGAATAAAAAGTTTAAATCTCTTTAAGCAATGAATTTAACTCAGAATCTGAAATCGAATTTTGATCAGATTTATCAAAAATGGTCATTAAGTAAATAATAGAATCTATAACTTTGATGTGAGTAATTGCTCGTGCTCCAGCTGATTTACCCTTTCCTTTAGAAGTAATTGCTAAACGGATTTTGTAAAAGTCATTTCCTAAATGGTCCCCCATTTTAGGATTTTGAAGTAACTCATTACCTAATAACTCTAAATCTGATTTTAACGAAGGATATTTTTTTGCTAATTTTTTAAATCTCTTTTTAAAAGTCGGAATAGTTTCAATGCTATAATTCATTTAAAAAATCTTTTAAAGGAGTAGATTTTAATTTTCCTTGTTCAATCATTTTTAATTCTTTCATTCCTTGTTTAATATCCCCAATTATTTCCTTTTTATCTTTAGAAATTTTGGTTTCAGGCATACTAGTAGAAAGTAAATTCAGTACCTTTTCCAAAATAGAAATATCTTCTATCGAAGTTATTTTTGTAATAATATCTAATTTTTTTGATTGAATTGCAACTGATTTCATAACGTGAAATTATACAAGTAAAGATATAAATAAAACTTCTAAAATTTTCTATAATTTTAATAATATATTTGTAAGTAACATTCAATTTTAAAAACATGTTTAGACAACTTTTTTCGTATATAATAGTTTCATTTTTACTTTCTTTTTTCCTTGCAAGATGTGGTGTTCGCAAAACCAATGAAAAGGAAGCACCAGTTGCTGGTACCATTCAACTAGAAGGTGATGTTCAAGATGAAGTTGTGATCCCTTATAAAGCAAGTATAACCTTATTGACAAATTTGATTCACACAAAACTAGAAGTGAGTTTTGATTGGCAAAAAGCTTGGATGTATGGAAAAGCGACAATTACTGCAAAGCCTCACTTCTTTACTTCTGACAGTTTGTTTTTAGATGCACAAGGTATGGAAATCAAATCTGTTCAATTGAAAGATAAAAATCTCAATTATTCCTATGCAAAAGATATATTAAGCATTCAGTTAGATAAAGCATATACACGAGATGAGAAATATACTATTGTCATTGAATACATTGCAAAACCAAATGATCGCACTGAAGAAGGAGGAAAAGCAATCAAAAGTAATAAAGGATTATTTTTCATTAACCCTACAGGAGAGAAAAAAGATGTAATGCCTCAAATTTGGACCCAAGGTGAAACTCAATCTAATTCCGTTTGGTTTCCAACGGTGGATAGTCCAAATGCTAAATCGTCGCAAGAAATGTTGATCACGGTCGCAGATAAATATGTGACTTTGTCAAACGGTAAATTAATTTCTTCTACTAAACACGCAGATGGAACACGCACTGATCATTGGAAACAAGAATTGCCTCATGCTCCATACTTGTTTATGATGGCCATTGGAGAATATAAAGTCGTAAAAGATCATTATATACGACCTGATGGGAATAAGATGGAAGTTAATTATTACGTTGAACCTGAATGGGAAAATTCAGCAAAAAAATTCTTTGGTGAAACACCCAAAATGATTGCTTTCTTCTCCAAATTAACGGGAGTTGAATTTCCTTGGGATAAATACCACCAAGTTGTTGTAAGAGATTATGTATCTGGCGCTATGGAAAACACGAGTGCTGTAATTTTTGGCGACTTTGTGTACCGTACTGATCGTGAATTATTGGATAAAAATAGCGAAGCGGTTGTGGCACATGAATTATTTCACCATTGGTTTGGAGATTTGGTGACCTGTGAATCTTGGGCAAATCTTCCTTTAAATGAATCTTTTGCTAATTATTCTCAGTATTTATGGGATGAATATCGCTATGGATTAGATGTGGCTGATTATGGGAATGAGGAGGAAACTGGAGAATATTTAGAGACCTATGAGGCTGGTGAAAATCATGATTTAATCTGGTACCATTATGATAAAAATGTAGAAATGTTTGATAAACACTCATACAGCAAAGGAGGTAGAATTTTACATATGTTGCGCAATTATTTAGGCGATGAAGCGTTTTTTGCAGGATTAAGAAATTACCTTCAAACAAATAAATTCAAAGCTGCTGAAATTCACCATTTGCGTTTAGCATTTGAAGAAGTGTCAGGCCAAGATTTAAATTGGTTTTTTAATCAATGGTTTTTAAGTGCGGGTATTCCAGATTTAAAAGTGGATCAATATATTTCTTTAGCAAATAAAGAAGTAGTAGTGACCATAAATCAAAATCAAGACTTAAAGACTATTCCTTTGTATCGTTTACCAGTAAGAATTGCCGTTTGGGATGATGCTGGAGAACATATTTACAACGTGGAAATTGATGAAAAAGAAGAGAAATTCATTTTTCCTGCAAATGGAAAGGTCAAATTAGTATTGTTCGACTATGATCAAGTATTATTAGCAAAAGTAGTAGAAAGTAAGTCGACTGAACAATTCATTGAGCAGTACTATTTAGGGAAAAAATATATTTCACGTAAATTAGCTTTAATTAGTGGATCAGCAGATGACACACCAAAAGGTCAACAAATGATATTGGACGCATTGAAAGATCCATTTTGGAAAATACGTGAATTAGCAATTGAGAAATCCGCTTTTTTAACTGAAGAAAACAAAAAAACAGGGATTGAACTGATCAAAGGGTTGTTAAGAAGAGACGAAAATTCTTCCGTACGCGCTCAAGCTGTGAGTTTTCTAGCTGAAAATTTAAATCCTATGGAAGCAACAATAGTATTGAGAGATCACTTATTAGAAGAATTATCTTACAAAGTGATTTCGTCTTCCATTATTGCGTTGAATCAAGTAAATCACGAAGCTGCTGTTGAATCATTAAAAATGTATGAAAATGATCAAACACCTAAAATCCGTTTATTATTAGCAAATGTGTATGCTGCAGATGGAAAATTAGAACATTTAGATTTTTACTTAAACTTATTCCAAAACAATAAGTTAAAAGGGTATGATGCACTATCTGCTTTGAATTCTTTTTCAATGTATATGTCAAAGCAAGCTATTGGGATACAAATAAAAGCATTAGATGTTTATAAAAACCAACAAACAAATGGGAATTATTATGCTAAAATGGGTCTTCCGAATAATGTAAATTTCATGATGCAAACGGTAGAAGCTCAATTAGCAAATTCAACTAATTCTCAGGAATTAGAAATGAAAAAAACATATATTAAAGACTTAAAATCGTTTTTAGAGACGATTGAACTTAAAAAATAAGAATATGAAAAAGATTACAATAATTGCTAGTACCTTAATTTTAGTAGCCTGTGGAAGTGCTAAAATGATTTCAATTTCACAAGCTGATGTGGATAGAGCTGCGACTAAATATCCTGGAATTACTTCAGAACATTTAGTGGAAGGTCAAAAATTATATGCCGCAAATTGTGCAAAATGTCATACATTATTTGCTCCAGGAAAATTTTCTGAAAAACGTTGGAATCATGAAATAATTCAAATGTCAGGGAAAGATTATGCAAATATCGATGCAAAAACACAGGAATCAATTACGAAATACATTTTGACGTTTGCAAAACAATAATCACCCAATTATTTCCATCAATCGTTTTACCGCCTGATCGATCGTATGTATATTCGTATAAATCATGCGTAAACGATCATTTTTCTCGCTTAACTTACACTCACTTGGATTGGTTTGTATGTAACTCAACACACGTTTAAATTCTGGGGAATCATAAAATGCAGATTGAGGATTTGCAATGAAATAACACACCATCGTGCCTGATTTGATGACCAATTTTTCGATGCCAATGTCTTGGGCTAACCAACGTAATTCAAATGAACGAAACAATTCTTTTACCGTTCGTGGCAATGGGCCAAAACGGTCAATTAGTTTATTAGAATAAGCCTCGAGCGCTTCTTTGTTTTCTAAACTATCCAGTTTTTGATATAAACTCAATCGTTCCGCGACATTGTTCACGTAGTCATCTGGAATTCTAATTTCTAAATCTGTTTCAATCACACAATCCTTCACGAATTGTACAAAATCATCGGTGTTTCTTTCGGAATACAAGTCTTTAAATTCGGTCTCACGCAACTCTTCCATCGCTTCGTTGAGTATCTTTTGATACATTTCAAAACCAATATCCGAAATGAAACCACTTTGTTCGCCTCCCAATAAATTCCCTGCTCCACGTATGTCCAAATCTTTCATGGCAATATTGAATCCTGCTCCTAAATCAGAAAATTGAACTAAGGCTTCCAAACGTTTACGGGCTTCCGTAGTCATTTCATGAAATTTCGGTGCGATTAAATAACAGAATGCCTTTTTGTTTGAACGTCCTACACGACCACGTAATTGGTGTAAGTCACTTAGACCAAAATTTTGTGCGCTATTAATGATAATCGTATTTGCATTAGAAATATCAATTCCAGATTCGATAATGGTTGTCGCTAATAACACATCGTATTCTCCTTGGATGAAATCCAACATGATTTTTTCCAAGTCTTTCCCATCCATTTGTCCATGTCCGATACCCACACGAACTCCAGGACACAAGCGACAAATCATTCCTGCTACTTCTTTGATATTTTGAAGTCGGTTATGTACAAAGTATACTTGACCACCTCTTGAAACTTCGTAAGCAATTGCATCACGTATCGTTTCTTCATTGTATTGTATAATTTCAGTTAAAACTGGCTGTCTGTTTGGTGGAGGTGTATTTATAATACTTAAATCGCGTGCACCCATCAAGGAGAACTGCAGTGTTCTAGGGATAGGCGTTGCGGTTAAAGTAAGTGTATCGACGGTTGTTTTTAAGGTTTTTAATTTGTCTTTTACCGCTACACCAAATTTCTGTTCTTCGTCAATGATCATCAAGCCTAAATCTTTAAACTTCACTTTCTCGCCAATCAATTTATGTGTTCCGATTAAGATATCTATTTCCCCATTTTCAACTTTTTTTAGTGTTGCGGTAACTTCTTTTGCACTTTTAAAACGATTGATAAAATCCACTTTTACAGGGAAATCTGCCAAACGTTTTGAAAAACTACGGAAATGTTGGTGGGAAAGAATAGTTGTAGGAACTAACACTGCTACTTGTTTGCTATCACAAACTGCTTTGAATGCTGCACGGATGGCTAATTCCGTTTTACCAAAACCAACATCGCCACACACCAAACGATCCATTGGTGTTGCAGACTCCATGTCTTCTTTGATCGCTTGGGTCGTTTTTAATTGATCTGGAGTGTCTTCATACATAAACGAAGCCTCCAATTCCGTTTGAAGGTAGTTATCCGGACTGTAGGCAAATCCAGGCTGACTCTTGCGTTTCGCATACAATTGAATCAAATCAAAGGCAATTTCCTTGATTTTTTTCTTCGTTTTATTTTTAAGGATTGCCCATGTTTGCGTACCTAATTTATTCATTTTAGGTGCAATACCATCTTTTCCTGTAAATTTAGAAATACGGTGTAAAGAGTGAATACTTACATACAATACATCCCCATCTTTGTATACCAAACGAATAGCTTCTTGTGGTTTACCGTTTACGTCAATGGTTTGCAGACCCGAAAACTGACCTACTCCATGATCGATATGCGTTACATAATCTCCTTTTTGTAAATCGTAGATTTCTTTTAGCGTAATCGCTTGTTTGGCCTGTGAAAATCCTTCCTTTAATTTAAAACGATGGTAACGCTCGAATACTTGATGATCCGTATAACACACCAGTTTTAAATCTGGTAATATAAATCCTTCATGTAAAGCAATAGGCATTGGAATAAAGTCTACTTCGCCACCAATATCTTCAAAAATGGAATATAAACGATCAATTTGTTTGGGTTGATTGGAGAAAAATAAGTTGGTAAACCCTGCTTTTTTATGTGCGATCAAATCATCACGTAACATCGCAAAATTCTTATTGAATGTAGGTTGTTGGTGGACTTGAAAACTTGCTTCAAAGTTCGATTTAAAATGGTATTCCGGCCCCCATTCTATTACGTTATACGCTTGAATTTGTTGCGTCCATTCCGTCTTATGGGTATATAACGCACTTGGTAACGATTGTTTAATCACATCGTGGTTAAGCCCGTCGTATGCTTTTACCGCTTTTTCGTATTCTTTGTCTAATTTATTGATTATTTGCCCCATGGAAGAAATCCAAACCGTCGCATTTTTTCCTAGAAACCCCAAAAATGTATCTAAGCCATGTTGGATGAATTGTTGTTGAACATTCGGAACGATGTGAAAGAAATCATGGGTAGAAATGGAAAGTTGATCTACAGGATCAAAGGTTCGGATGGACTCCAATTCTTCTCCAAAAAATTCCATACGAAACGGATAATCATTCGAAAAAGAATACACATCTAAAATACCACCACGAATAGCAAATTGACCAGGTTCATAGACAAAATCAACGCGCTCAAATCCATAATCCATGAGTAACTCATTCATGAAATCAAGCGAATAATTCTGGCCTTTTTGAACTTTTAAAGTGTTTTCCGTTAGCTTTTGTTGGGTTGGAACTTTTTCAAATAAGGCTTGCGGATAGGTTACAATCCACGTATTTGTTCCATTGTTAATTTTCTCGAGTACCTCTGCTCGTGAAACCACATTCGCATTGTCTGTTTCTTCAAAATGATAAGCACTACGATACGAAGCCGGATAAAAAACAATATTTTTTTCTTCTGGAAAAATACTCTCTAAATCGTTAAAAAAATAGGCAGCTTCTTCTTTGTCTTGTAAAACAAATAGGTGATGACCTGGAACTTGAGCACTTAACTGTGTCGCATACAATGCGCGAGCAGAATTTGCTAAGCCTTTCCAATGCACTTTGGATTCACTGAATTGTAAATGATTTGCAGTAGCATCAATGGCTGGATGTTTAGCGAATAAATTTCTGAAAGTAGCAAGTTCCATGCGGTGATTTTTAAGGTATAAAGGTAGGTTTTTCTCTGCTTTGAAATCAAAATAAAATGTATTTTTGATTGCTTATTAATTCATTTTTATGAAACATTTTTTCTTCATACTTCTAATTGTTATATTATCTAACAGCTTATTATCTCAAACCAAAAATATTCAATGGGGAACGATCGATTCAGATGGCCGATTTGATGAAATAGTAAAATCACAAAATGGAAATTACTATGGTATACGAACTATTGGGGATTTTATCGAAGAATTAACGAATAATTACAAAACGTATCTATCCTTAATTGAAGGTGCTAACATTACTAAGTCGATTGAATTAAAAACAAGCATCCAAGGATTGCGCGCAGAATACCAGGGGATGACATTAATTAATAATCAGCTTGTCATTTTTTACACAATCAACGAGAAAAATTCCTATAAACTATATATACAGGTATTTACAGATAATTTAGTGGAACAAAATAGCGAACTAGAATTGGTTTCCTTTGAACTTCCAAAAAAATATGTTTCAGAAAGTGAAATAAAAATCATAAAATCAGTTAATGGACAATTTGGTGGCGTACTTTATGTAATTGAAGACAATTCAAAAAAAGAAATGTCTTTCGGATATGTAGTATTGGATAGTACACTTTCTGTTAACTCCAAAGGATTCCAAACTGTACCTAAAGATGCAAATTACCTGTCTTATGGAACACAATTCGTAAGTAATAAAGGAGAATTATATGTATCGTTAAATGAAAAAATTTCCTCCTCTCGTAAAAAAATGAAAAACGGATTATTAAATAACTTCCGTATTGGTCCTTTTAGTTTTTTACCTGTTCAAACATATTACAATTTAGATGGTTACGATGATTATGATGCGATTCAGCGTATACATGTATATAAATGTGAACAAAATCAAACCGTTAATCTTGCCTGTGATCTTTCAAAAAATTGCATCAATAAATACAAAATGGGAATGACTCCTAATGGAAATTTAGTACTTATTGGATCCTTTCTTCGAGTTAAAAATGATAAAATAATTACACGAAGTGATCTATCTATGAATGGTATATTCACGCTACAATTCGACTTCCTAAATAAAAAGGTAAGTAGGGAAAAATATGTTGATTTAAGTCTTAATGTATATACGTATGGACTAAGTGACCGAAAAAAACAGCGAATTGAAAACAATTTTGCACAAGGAAAATTATTACCAAGACTCTACGATTTTAGACTTAAAAACGTAACAATTTTAGAAAATGGCACAATCTTAGGGCATTTAGAACAAACGGAAAGAAATGTAAGTTATTCGTCCAATAATTTAGGATATGGTCCTTATGGCTCAAGTTATGGAATGGGGTATGGTTATGGAAATTATCCTTACAACAATACAACAGCGAATGTATCCTATTACTTTAAAGATGTAATAGTATTCTCATTGAAATCGGATGGTACTGTTAATTGGATGAAAAAAATTCAAAAAAACCAAGTTTCTGGTACATATAATGGAGCATTTGTTTCATGTTTTACCTATCTAACAAATTCAAATTACAACCTTCTTTTTACGGATAATGCTAAAAATTATGCAGAAAACGGTGTTTTTACAGCCGACAAAAAAATACATGGAAGCCCAGCATTTGCAAAAAACAATATAATATCCATTGTGAAAATGAATATGCTCACTGGTGAAACAAAAAGAGAACAATTTCTCCCTAAATTAGAAAACGATGGCTATTACATCCCTCGAGATTTTATGTATGACTCATTAAAAAATACGATGTTAGTTATGAGTATCAATAGAGGATTTGGTAATAAAATTCGATTGGGTAAAATTATTAATCTTCCACAAGAATAATTTAAGGATTACTAATGTCAGCTATCAACATTCAATTATACAGTTAGTTGATAAATACTTTTAAAATACATTTAATACAAACATTATACTATATTTGGCGAAAATTTTAATATTTAATACCATGTACATTTACACAATTAAAAAAGTTACTTCGTTAGTTAGTTTAATAAGTGCCATCCTTATTCTTTCTGGATGTGCAGCGATGTTTCTTCCTGAAAATCAAAAGGTTATAGTAAAATCAAATAATGCTAATAATGAAATTTATTTAGACAATGAATTAATTGGTAAAGGAAAATCATTTAGTACAAAAATAAATAAACAAGATGCTCAAGGACAAATAGTTATTAGTAGAAAAGGATATAAAAACATAAATGATGTAATACTTAAATCAAGAAGACAAATTGCGTTTTATCCTCTATTGATTCTTGATTTACCTTTTGGTTATTTGGGATTTGGTGTTGATTTAATCTCTCCTAATTGTCAAGCTTATCCAAAAGAAATTACAATAAACGCTTCCGAAGAATATTTATTACCAGTTAGAAAAGAATCAGATAAATATCTAAACATCTCAAATATTAAATTAGACATAAACGATAAAGAAAAAGACTTGGTAGATATTCAAGTGGGGATGGTTTTTGATATGAATAATTTACAAAAATCAATTCAAGATTCTGAAAAAGCAT